>NZ_VRVA01000047.1:0-39536 GCF_008039945.1 Methylobacterium sp. WL64 | reverse complement strand
GGGTGGGGATGCGCTGACGCGGGCCGACCTCGTTCAGGAGGCCGAACTGCGAGTTGTTGAGCAACTCCCACTCCTCGCGCTCCTTCACCGCGTCGACGGTGAGGCGGATCTGCTCGCGGAGTTGATCGATCTCGTTCGAGTAGAGGTCGGTGACGCGGGTATGGGTGTTGAGGATCGTCTGGATCGTCGACAGGTGATACTCGCGCGGATGCGATTCATAGTCGACGAAGGTGGTCGGCAGCCGCGGCTCGCCGGTCTGGACCGCCAGCAGCTCGATCCCCTGCTCGCCGTGCGAGCTGGTGTGGCCCTTCAGCCGCTCCTGCTCCTCCCGGTATTGCGCAATCTTAGCGCGGATCTCGTCGCTCTCGAGGGCGTCCGGATCCAGGGTCAGCAGGGTGACCGCCGAGAGCGCCTTGACGGCCGGTGCGGGCGCGCCGGCGCCGAGGAGGTCGCCGTCACCGAAATAATCGCCCCGGGTCGCCAGACCCTGGCGCAGGCGGCCCTTGTAGGGGCCCGAGAAGGTCAGCTCGACCGTGCCGTCCGCCACCACGGTCAGGGTGCGGGTGCCGGCGCCCTCCTCGTGGATGATCTTGCCGGCCTTGTGCTTGCTCTCGGTGAAGCGCTCGGCGATCTTCGCCAGCTCGGCATCACCCAGGCGGCTGAACAGCGGCACCGCCCGCAGCGAGGCGGAGCGGATCGTCCGGTCCTTGTTCTCGGTGACGAGGTCGACGCGGCCGGGCTGGGCCAGCACGACGGCGCGCCGGTTGACGCGGTAGACGCCGCCCGCGACATCCACGAAGGGCAGGAGCCGGAGGAGCCAGCGCGGCGTGTTGGCCGCGTTCTGGACCGACGTGACGGTGGCTGTCGCAAGATTGCGTGCCGCCGTGGCGCTCACGCTCAGACCCGGTCCACTCATCGTTCGTCCTCTTTCGTCTCGATTGCAGGCGCGCCGCATCGACCCACGGCTTGGCGAGCTCCCGCGCAGGACGTGCAGGTCGGGCACAATGTTTTGTTGATTCCGACAAGATCGGATGACCGTGTCGCCTTTGAGAAGATCTCATTTTAGCGCATCCGCACAGTCAGCAGCCTGCGCGACACTTGCCCGTTGCTTCAGCGAGCCAGCAAATCCAAGGTAAGCTTGGATTCCACACGCGGTCAACGAAACGATTTTTCTTATTTACCGACGCTTCGTGGAATGAATCGCCCGGTAGCGCTACGATTGTAGAATGACGGGCGCGCAAATTCTCAAGATTATGGAATTATATTCTCATCGCAACGCCAATCTTTCAGGATTGGCGATTCTCGTCTGAGAGAAAAATTTTTCTGGCCGGGATCAGATCCCGTCCCCGAAGCCGAAGGACTGATCCATGCTCAGCGCCGGCTGTTCGGCGCCCGCGGCAAGGCGTGACACCACCCGGGCCGGGACGCCCGCCACGGTGGTGTGTGGCGGCACGTCGTGCAGCACCACCGCGGCGGCCGCGACCTTGGCTCCCTCGCCGATGCGGATGTTGCCGAGCACCTTGGCCCCGACGCTCAGCAGCACCCCGCGCTCGACCTTCGGGTGCCGGTCGCCGCTCTCCTTGCCGTTGCCGCCCAGCGTGACCGACTGGAGGATCGATACGTCGTCGGCCACCACCGCGGTCTCGCCGATCACGACCCCGGTGGCGTGGTCGATGAATACGCCCGAGCCGATCCGGGCGGCCGGGTGGATATCGCAGCCGAACACCTCCGAGATGCGGCTCTGGACATGCAGGCCGAGCGTCGCGCGGCCCTGGTGCCAGAGCCAGTGGGCGACCCGGTAGGCTTCGAGCGCCGCCAGGCCCTTGTAGAACAGGAACGGGTCGAGGTAGCGCCGGCAGGTCGGATCCCGCTCGCGGATGGCGATCAGGTCGCGCGCGGCGTTGGCCCCGGCATGGGGGTCGGCCTCGAAGGCGGACAGGCAGAGGTCGCGCATCGACAGGCGCGCGAGGTCGCCGTCGCCCAGGCGGTGGGCGAGCCGGTAGGCCAAGGCCTGGGCGAGGCTGCGCTGATCCAGGATCGTCGCCTGGACGATCCCGGCATAGAGCGGTTCCTCGACGAGCACGGCCTCCGCCTCGGTGCGCAGTTCCGCCCATAGCTCGCCCTCGAGGCTGCTGCGGCTGGTGGCCCGCAGCGGCGGGATCGCGGTCGAGGCCGTCACGTCCGGCGGATCCTGCAGGGGTTCTGGATGACGGGCGCCATCAATGCACCAGCTGGAACAGGTCGGCGAGGTAGTGCTCCAGCGTCTCGTGCCCTTCGAACTTCACGTCGACCGTGGCCGAATGGCCGTGCTGCCGGTGTATGCCGACGATCCGCCCCCGCGCATGGCGCCAGATCCCCAGGATCTCCGCGAGGTCGAGCCGTTGGAAAACCACTTGATCACCGTGCGCCATCGTCGCTGAACCTTTCGCGCTGTCGTCGCTGCGGGAGCCGATCGTGCCGGCCCGATTCGAAGTCCGAAGCAGGTCCGGCGAGGTCCCGGCTCGTTCCAGGAAAGCTCTTCCGCCTGCCCGGCCGTTGAGGAGAAGGTTTCGTTCGCGGATTGCTCCTGAAAGAGCACGATCTTCATTAAGTGCCTGAAAGTAATCGATAATTGCCGGCTCAAGAGCGTTTGGCAAGGCTTGTTCCGCGCCGTCCCGGGCGCTACCCCGATGGTCGGGGGCTGCCGGGGCGGCCTTCGAGTCGCGACACGAGACCCGAAGCGAGACCTGCATGAGCACCTATCTCCCGCCGCTCGCGGGCGGCCTGCTGATCGGCCTCTCCGCCGCGATGCTCCTGCTGCTGAACGGCCGGATCGCCGGGATCAGCGGCCTGGTCGCAGGCCTCGGCCGGCCCGGGCGCGCGCGCTGGCTCGCCGACGCCGCCTTCCTGCTCGGGCTGGTCCTCGGGCCGCCGGCCTTCGCGTTGCTGGCCGGGCGCTGGCCCGAGATGCGGATCGCAGCAAACCTGCCGGTCCTGGCCCTGGCCGGCCTGCTGGTCGGCTTCGGGACCCGGCTCGGTTCCGGTTGCACATCCGGGCACGGGGTGTGCGGCCTCGCCCGTCTGTCGCCGCGCTCGCTCGCGGCGGTGCTGGTCTTCCTCGCAACCGGCATGCTGACGGTGGCCGCAACCCGGGTGCTGGCGTGAGCGCGGCCCTGCGCAGCCTCGCGGCCCTGGCCGCCGGCCTCACCTTCGGGCTCGGCCTGGCGCTCTCCGGCATGCTCGATCCGGCCCGCGTGCGCGGCTTCCTCGACGTCGCGGGCGAATGGGATCCCAGCCTTGTCTTCGTACTTGGGGGTGCCGTCACGGTGTCGGGGCTCGGCTATGGCGTGAGCCGGCGCCTTCCTGGCCCGGTGCTGGATACCCGTTTCGACCTGCCGGGCCGGCGCAGGATCGATGCGCCCCTGCTCCTCGGCGCCGCCCTGTTCGGGATCGGCTGGGGACTCTCGGGCTTCTGTCCCGGCCCGGCGGTGGCGGCCCTGTCCACGGGAGCGGTGCCGGTCCTGGTGTTCGTCGCCGCGATGCTCATCGGCATGGCGCTCCACGGCCTGTTGCCGATTGCACCCGCCAAAAACGCGCCCTCTGTGAGACCCTCGGCCTGACCGGCCGATGATCGGACCGGGCGTTCCGCGCGCGGGCCGGCCCCTTCAGAGGCTCTCGATCCAGGTCTGCAGGACCGACAGGGGTTCGGGTCCCCGGCCGGGGCCCGGGCGCTGCGCGGCGTCGCTCGGGATGAAGCCGAACCGGCGCTTGAAGGCGCGCCGGAAGGTGCGCTCGTCCGAGAAGCCGACCGCGAAGGCGACCCGCGAGACCCGCGCCGGCTGCGCCTCGTCCCGGACCAGCATCCGCATCGCGTGCATCAGGCGACGGTCGCGGATGTAGCTGACGATGCCGTTCGGCGCGAACACGCGGTACAGGGTCGAGCGCGACAGGCCGAGCCGCGCGGCGATCAGCGCCGGCGAGAGCTTCGGGTTGCCGAGCTCGGCCTCGATGAACCGGCGGACCCGGATCCGCACGTCCTGGTGCGGGACAGGGTTCCCCGCGTCCCGGCCGCGCAGCCAGGTCGCGCAGAGCTGGGTGATCGCCGCGGCCGCCGCCAGGGCCTCGCGCTGGTCCAGACGGTCGCCGCAGGCCACGACGTTGGCGACGAAACTGTGGACCAGGCGCCCGAACGGGTCACCGTCGTGGTCCAGGGGCCGGCCGTGCAGGGCGTCGGGGTGGCAGCCCTGCTTCTCGAGCAAGACGCGCGGGATCACGACGTTCGTGGCGTCGACGGCGCCCGCGACGATGCGCGCGGGCTGGGCCAGATCGAACACGATGCACTGGACCTCGCCGACCGGCTCAGCGTCGTGGTCCGTCTCGACGAGGCTTTGGCCACGCCGGTAGAACTGCAGCAGGATGTGGTCGAGCCCCTGCTGGCGGATCATCTCCGGCGACCGTTCGAGGATGTGCGCGGGCGCGATCACGTCGCCGACCAGCAGCTCGCCGAGGTGATAGCTGCGCATCGCGATCGGGACGGTGAGGTCGGTCTCGGGTCCGAAGCTGACCGCGAAGACCGGCGCCAGATGCGCCTGCCAGGCCCGGCCCAGCGCGGCCGGATCCTCGGGCGGGGCGAAGCGGAGGGCCGGAGCTGCGGGCGATTCGCTTGCGCGGGATGTCCGTTCGCCGCCATCGGATTCCGCGGCGATGGCCGAGCCCTGGCGTCGGCTGGTCACGTCTCCGATGATCGCAACGGTCCGATGTTTTATAATATCAGAACCGCGATGTTTCCTATTTTCTCGCATTTACGTCAATATTCCGACGCCGTATCTGATAAAAGATGGATTAAATCACTGCTGATTGTCGATTATCGCCATAATTTCTCGCCGGGACCATTCCAGCAAGCTCTCGCGCCGGTCGATCCCGATCGGGTTCGCGCATCACATGGTCCCGTTGGATGCAACATATCTCAAAAAGGGTGAAGGAAGTGCCAAATCGCTCCTGCGCAGCATTCTGTGGCCGAGATGTCATAGCCTGTGAAATAGGCATCCGCTTAAGGGCGATGGCTAGACTCTTCCGAGACGGACCAGATGCTTTTCATCTCAGACCAGCATGGCCCGATAGGGCCTGTGGGCGAACGTAGCGACCCTGCCCCGGGATCGTACCGGGCCGGCCGTCGGCGCGGCCCGGCGCGGCGCGGCCTGATGCTGGGCTGCTCCCTCGTCGCGCTGATGGCGGCCCTGGGGCCGGCGACGGCCCAGAACCTCGCGCGACGCCCGCCCTCGGACCTGGGCCTGACGGCTTCGGATTTTGACACGCCCGAGTACCGGGCCGATTGGGGCCTCGCCCAGATCAACGCCGCAACCGCTTACGCCCGTGGCTTCACCGGCCTCGGCGTGCTGGTGGCGGTCTACGACACCGGCATCGACCGGACCCATCCGGAATTCACGGGCCGCATCTCCTCGGCCTCGGAAAACGTCTTCTCGGCGCCCGGCGTAGTGTTCGACCCGACCTTCGTCCAGGATGTGCAGGGCCACGGCACGCATGTGTCCGGCACGATCGGGGCGGCCCGAGACGGCGTCGGGTCCATGGGCGTCGCCTACGACAGCACGATCCTGACCCTCTACACTCTGCCGCCGGCCAGCGCCTGGAAGACCATACCGGATCTCCGGGTCGATGGTCCCGCGGCCATGGACCATGCGACCCAGCAGGGCGCGCGGGTCTTGAACGGCAGCTATGGGCCGGCGCTGCCGCAACTCTACATCAAGGACAACCAGGGGAACGTGATTCCCAATCCGGACTATGTCGAGCTGGAATTCCAGCAGTATATATTCAGTCAGACGAAACGAGAATACGACGCGATCAAGCGGGCGGCCGACAGCGGCATGCTGCTCGTCTTCGCGGCCGGCAACGACCGCATCAGTCAGCCCGTCATCTCCTTGAACCCGAGCGGGGCGGCGCTCTACCCGTATATCCGGCCCGGCAACGCCGACAGCGAGATCTACCAGTTCTACGACGATGCGGGTCGCCCGATGGACCAGAGCCGGATCGACTTCTCCGGGGTCGCCGGATCGATCGTGTCCGTCGTGGCCACCGACCGCAACAACAAGATCGCTTCGTTCAGCAACTGGTGCGGCGTCACCGCCTCCTGGTGCATCGCGGCGCCGGGGGTCGGCATCTACTCGACCTGGCCCGAGAATCTGGACAAAAGCTACAACACGATCAGCGGCACCTCGATGGCAACCCCGCACGTCGCCGGGGCGGCCGCGGTGCTGCGCCAGGCCTTTCCGTTCCTGACGGCGCCGCAGATCGCCCAGACGATGTTCACCACCGCCACCCATCTCGGCAACGGTCCCGCCGACGTACCGAACGCCGTGTTCGGCTGGGGCCTGCTTAATCTCGGCAAGGCGATCGATGGGCCGGGCCAGTTCACCGCGACCTGGACGGTGGACACCCAGGGCTATTACGGCCGCTTCGCCAACGACATTTCCGGCGTCGGCGGCCTGATCAAGACCGGGGCCGGCATCCTCGATCTCACCGGCACCAACAGCTACGCCGGCGGCACTGCGATCAACGGCGGTGTGCTCGGCGTCCTGGCCGACCGCAACCTCGGTGCGGCGACTGGCGGGCTCGCGTTCGGCGGCGGCACGCTCGAAGTCCTGGCCGACGGCTTCGCCACCGCCCGGCCGGTGACGCTCAACAGCACCGGCACGCTGCAGATCGATACCGGGACCTCGAGCTTTGCGGGGGTGATGACCGACGGAACGGGGCCAGGCTCCCTGGTCAAGACCGGCCCCGGCACGGCCAGCCTGTCGGCGGCCAACACCTATACCGGCAGCACCTTCGTGGCTGCGGGCACCCTGGCGCTGACGGCGACCGGCAGCCTCGTCGCGCCGATCACCGTCGGCACGGCCGGCAACTTCCTGAACGCCGGCACCGCCTCGGGCGGCCTGGCCAACGCCGGCTACACCGCCAACACCGGCACCCTCGCGGGCGGCGTGATCAATGCGGGTATCCTGGCCACCAGCGGCACGCTCTCGGGGGGCCTCGCCAATGCCGGATACACGTCAAACAGCGGCACCATCTCGGGCGGCGTGATCAATACCGGCCTCCTCGCCAGCAGCGGAGCGATCTCCGGCGGCCTGGCCAATGCCGGGTACGCCCTCAACAGCGGCACCATCGCCGGCGGCGTGAGCAACGCCGGGACGCTGGCCTCCAGCGGCAGCCTCTCCGGCGGACTGTCCAATACCGGCTACACCGCCAACACCGGTACCATCGCGGGCGGCGTGAGCAACGCCGGAACCCTCATCACCAGCGGCAGTCTCTCGGGCGGCCTGGCGAATGCCGGATACACGGCCAACACCGGCACGATCGGCGGCGGCGTCGCCAATGCCGGGATTCTCACGACCAGCGGCACCGTCTCAGGCGGCGTGACCAACACCGGCACGCTGGTCGCCAGCGCCGGGCGGGTCGACGGCGCGATCCGGAACGCCGCCGGCACCTTCGCGGTCACCGGTACGGTCGCCAGCGACGGCACCTTCACCAACGCCGCGGGCGCCACCCTGTCGGTGGCGGGTGGCGGCGCCTACGGGCTGGCCGGTGCGCTTGGCAATGCCGGCACGGTCGCGGTCGCCTCCGGGGCGAGCCTCTCGGCCGCCGAGATCGGCAATGACGGCCTGCTCGTCAGCGACGGCGCCCTCAGCGGCCCCGTGTCGAACACCGGCACCGCCCGCCTGTCCGGACAGATCAACGGCGCCCTGACCAACACCGGCAGCCTGGTCTTCACCGGCCCGATCACCGGGATCACCGCGCTCGCCACCACCGGCCCGCTCGACCTCGGCGGCGGCGCCTACACCGTGGCCGCCCTGTCCGGATCGGCCACGGCCGTCCTGGGCAACGGCCGGCTCACGGTCGGCGGCCCCGCCTCGTCCACGTATGCCGGCACCATCCTGGATGGCACCAGCCCGACCAGCCTGACCAAGGTCGGCACCGGCACGCTCAACCTCACCGGCACAGGTCGCTTCTCCGGACCGACCACGGTGCAGGCGGGCACGCTGTCGCTCAACGGCTTTTGGACCTCGCCGATCACGGTGGCGGCGGCCGGGACCCTGCGCGGCACCGGCACGGTCGCCGCCCCGGTGGCGGTGGCCGGCGCATTGCGGCCGGGCAACTCGCCCGGCACCCTGACGGTGGCCGGCCCGGTGAGCTTCGCCCCCGGCAGCGTGTTCGGGATCGACATCGACGGCCTCGGCACCGGCGCCGGCACAGGCAACTATTCCCGCCTGCTGGCGGTCGGCCCGAGCGGGGCGGTCGCGGCCAACGGAACCCTCGTGCCGAGCTTGCGCGGGATCACCGGCAATGCCGGCAACGCCTTCACGCCGGCGCTGGGCCAGCGCTTCTCGGTGCTGGTGGCGCAGGCGGGCCTCGGCGGGTCGTTCAGCGGGCTCGCCCAGCCGGCGGCCGGCTTGGCCGCGGCCACGCGCTTCGATGCGCTCTATGGCGCAACCGGCCTCGACCTGGTGGTCACGCCCACCGCCTACGGCAACCTCGCGCCCCTGGGCCTGGCCCAGACCGGCAATGCCCGGGCGGTCGGTGCGGCCCTCGACCTGGCCCGGCCGGACGCCGGCACCCGGCCCGACGCGGCGCGCGCGCGGTTCTTCGATCCGCTCTACGCGACGGCGCCGGGCTCCCTGGCGGGCGGGCTTGCCAGCCTGTCGGGCCAGAGCTACGGCGACGCCGTGATGGCCGACCTCACGGCGCGCCGGCTGATCACCGCCACGATCGACCGGCACATGAGCCTCGGCGGTGGCGGCGGCGCCAGCTTCAGCGCCGGCGGTGCCGGGCTCGGGCCCAACCGCACCGCGATCGACCTGCGCGGTGGGGCGGGCGCCCCCGACCAGCCGCTGGCCTCCGGCGAGGGCCGGATCTGGGCGGACGCCCTCTACGGCTTCGGCAGCCGCGGCGGCGACCACGCCGCCGGCGGGGCCACCCTCGATGCCGGCGGCCTGCTGCTGGGCGTCGACCGCCAAATCGGGCGCGACACCCTGGTGGGCGGCGCGTTCAGCTACCTGCGCGAGACCGGGGCTTCCCGAAGCGGCGGGGCCGGGTTCGCGCCCGGCTCGTTCAGCGCCGACGGCTACGGCGGCACGGTGTACGGCACCACCCGTCTCGGCGCCGTCGTCCTGCGCGGCACGGCCGGGGGCGCCTACGCCGACGGCCGGGTCGACCGGACGGTGACGCTCGGCTCGAACCTGACCCGGGCGCACGGCGCACCCGCGGGCGGCGACGTGAGCCTGTCCGGGTTCGCCGGCTACGCGATCGGCACCGGGTTGCCGGTCGAGGTCGTGCCCGAGTTGGGCTTCAGCTACGACCGGCTGAGCCGCGGCCGGGTCGCCGAGCACGGCGGTCTGGCCGAGCAGGCCTTCACCACGGCGACGCTGGACGGTGCCCGGATCCTGGCGGGCGGCCGGATCGCCGGCGTGGCGGTGGATGCAGGCGCGGGGCTGCGCCTCGATGCCCGGGCGTACTGGGCGCACGAGCTGGCCGACACCGCGGCGATGGTGCGCTCGAGCCTGTTCGGGGTGCCGTTCTCGACCCGAACCTCTGCGCTGTCCCGGGACGGGGCGGTGCTCGGCGTGAGCCTGTCCTGCCCGGTTGCGCAGGGCATGTCTTTGTCGGTGAGCTACACCGGCGAGGTCCGCCCCAACGCCACCGCCCAGGTCTTCTCCGCAGGGTTGCAGGCGGCCTGGTAGTGCAAACGTTCACCGCTGTCCCTGCCCGGTAGCCGCGGTCACGATCTGTCGCCTGATCTATTGGGTCGGCACGCATAGCGGAAAGCCACACGGGACCCCTCGGCGCTCGCGCGCGGAGGGGAGTTGGGTTCGGTCCATTGAAGGGATCATGCGCCGATCCGCCGGCTCGCTGGTACAGGTGTGCGGGTTCGCGGATGGGACGGGCCAGCCGTCCGAGGCCGGTGTCAGGCACTGCGGACGGCCGCTTCGCTTCCGACGATGAGGGTCGGGCCGTTGCTGGGGTTAACCGCCTTTCCATCTGCCACGTGTGCTTCGGTTGTAAGTACAACTCCTGATTGTAAATGAGTCTCCCATCGGCGACGCTCGGTGTCGAACGCTCGGGAGAGAACCGTGATGGAGACGACCGCCAACGAGAGCCTGGCACACCAGGGCACTGAGCGGCTCAGGGAGGCGATCACCGCGGCTGCGGCCATCGGCTTCCTGGCTGGCGGCGGAATCCGGGTGATCGCTGACCTCGGCACCGTGCAGACCCTGCTGACGGCCGTACTCTACCTTCCACTCGGGGCCATGGCCGCGGCAGTTCTGGCCGGTGTTGCGATGAACCTGATCGCGCTTCCCGTCCTGGGCACGGTCCTGACGCAGCGTCGATTACCTGCACTCGCCTACCAGGCAGCCGGAGCGTTATCAGGCGTTGCGGCCTTCGCGGGGGCTTTCGTCCAGTTCGCACCCGGGGTCGCATGAGCGACCGGAGCCGATCCGCATACCCGATCGGTGACGGGGGAGGGCTTGCCGATGTTTCACGGGAAACATCGAACTGAGCGCGGCGAACCGATGAAAAAGAAGCCCCGGCCCGGCGAACAGGGCGGCAGGTTCGCCCAGCGCAACAGCACGGCATATCCCGGCGATATCGGACCACGTCGCCGCGACCGTTATCGGTTCGGGCCGGACTCGTAAGCGATCAAGCTGGGGTTGCACACACGGGGCCTGCCTGATCGAAGGTGCCCGGAACTTCTCCGGGACATGCCGTGATGACGCGACCGACATCAAGCCCGCTCCGCATCGCGATCGTCGGCGGCGGTTTCACCGGCGCGGTGCTCGCCATCCATGCCGTGCGAGCCTCATCGGTCCAGCTCGACCTCGTCATTCTGGAGCCCCGGGCCGAGCTCGGGCGTGGGGTCGCCTACAGCACCCGCGACCGTAGCCACCGCATCAACGTGCCGAGCGACCGCCTCGACATCGCAGCCGAAACGCCTGGTGCCGTCACCGCGTGGCTGCACGCCAACGACTTCCTGCCCGACGCCGCAAGTCAGGATGAGGCCGGCGGCGCCTACGTGCCGCGCGCCGCGTACGGTGCCTACATCGCGGATGTCCTGGCCGAGACGCTGGCGGCGGCCGCCGAGCGCGTCCACCTGCGCCACCTGCGCACCAAGGCCGCCTCGGTGGCGGCGGCGGAGGATGCTTGGCGCGTCGTCACCGAATCCGGCGAGACGATCATGGCCGACCGCGTCGCGCTGTGCTTCGGCCACGCGGTACCCGCCCTGCCCTGCCGGCTTGGGCCGGGTGTCGCGGAATCCGCGGGCTTCGTGGCCGATCCCTGGAGGGCCGACGCGCTCGCGGGGATCGGCGCGGACGCCTCCGTACTGGTTGTCGGCACGGGGCTGACCATGGCCGACGTGGTGACGAGCCTCGGCGCTGCGGGTCATCGCGGGCCGATCACCGCGGTGTCGCGACGGGGCCTCCTGCCGAAGGCCCACGGGTTGTTCCGGATGGATCTCGACGTAGTCGGCGCCTCGCCGCCAACCACCGCGTTAGGCCTCCTGCAGCTGGTCCGCCGGCAGATTGCGGAAGCCGATCCGGCCTTGGGCTGGCACCCGGTGGTCGATTCCCTGCGCACCGCGCTGCCCGATCTCTGGGGCGGGCTGCCGGCCGCCGAGAAGCGGCGCGTCGTCCGCCGCCTGCTGCCGTTCTGGGAGGTCCACCGGTTCCGCATCGCCCCACAGATCGCAGTGACGTTGGAACGGGCGCGGGCCGAGGGGCGCCTCGTCGTGGAGCAAGCCGCCCTCGCCGGACTCGATCGTGACGCGGACGGGCGTCTGGAAGCCACGCTGCGCCCGCGACACGGCCCGATCACGCGACGGCAGTTTGACGCGGTGGTGCTGTGCACCGGCCCGGAACGTGAGGTCGCGCGCAATCCGCTGGTCGCCGCGTTGCTGGTCGATGGGACGGCCTGCCTCGATACGGTCGGTCTCGGCTTGGCCGTCGACCGCCGAAGCCGCGTACTCGGGCCGGCGGGCCGCCCGCAGCCGGGCCTTTACGCGTTCGGACCGATGACCCGCGGCAGCTTCGGTGAGATGACCGGCGCACCCGACATTGCCCAGCACATCGAGCGCGAGGTGGCCGGCCTGCTCGGGTGAGGAGCGTGACGGCGCGGCATCGACGGCCAGGGTGGTTGTGGGATCAGTTCCCGGTGCCGCCGGCCTGCCGCAGGGCGGCGGCGGCTTTCACGATCGACAGGACGCCGCTGCGCGTGGTCTGATCCGGGATCGAACGGAATGCTGCCACGAGATCCATGATTTCGGGGTCGTCGAACAGGGCCTGGATAGATTCGGTGCCAGCCTCAGCGGGCACCTTGTCGGCGAAGAAGGTCTCCACCGGGACCTTGAGCAGGTCGGCAATCATCTGCAGGCGGCTCGCACCCACGCGATTGCGGCCCTTCTCGTATTTCTGGACCTGCTGGAAGCTGACCCCGATGGCATGACCGAGAGTCGTCTGGCTGAGGCCTTGAGCGGCTCGGAGCGCCGCGATGCGGCTACCGATCGCGCGGTCGGCTTCGGTCGCCAGCTTCGGCTTGGTCACGACGCTCATCATGGTCTCACGGTCTCTCAAGGCGTGCAGCCGAGGTCGGCCACGTTCCACAGGCTGCCTAACTGAATAGCGCACGATTGAGTTTCGCACTACCATGCAACCCTCGCTTGTGCGAGATGCATATCTTGGCTGTATCCGATGCCCTGTGTCACCGTGTCATCGGGTCGTCGGGCTGCGATGGGCCACACCCACGATCCGATGCGTACTTTGCCACGCCGGCATCCGATCGAACACGCGTGAGGCGTATTCAGCGGAACTCCCACGCTCCTCCCTCCGGCCCGTCGTTCCGCGGCCCCGTCACGGGTTGCCACAGGAGATCCCCAGGGTGGCTGGGACTGCGGCGACCCTGCCATCCGGAACAGAAACCTCTGCGGACAGGCTCTTAGCCGGATTACGTTTCCAGATTGCTGCCACCCGTTCGCATACGCCGCGCGCCGCTTTGTGACGACACGATCGAGGCATCGGCGTCGGCACTGCGCCCGATGCCACGCGGCCAGCGCGTCTCGATGCACCTGAATACCCACAGCTCAGCGGGAGGCGCATTGCCGGCCTCGACATCATCATTACCCAAGGGAGAGGCCTCCCGTAAGCCGCTCAACTTGGAATGAGTCCAGGTTATCTTAGAATCCTTCCATAATATTCCGGTTGCTTTGACCAATAAGGAGATGCCAACACGATCACGGCGGCGTGAAGTCGCGGTTTTTGAGAGAGTACGGTCGGATCCGTGCTTGTATTAGAGGCATCAAGATGAACCGGTCCCGGGCTGCATCGACCTGGAACGTGATTGAACGGTCCGTGGCCGGATCCCTGTATCTCGCGTTGCTCTCAACGACTTGCGCCGTGGTCGCGCCGGGTGCCGCCGGGGCGCAGACCGCGCCGACCACCGACATCGAGCTATCCGAACTGAGCGTGACCGGCGTGGCCCCCAGCCGGACCCTCAACGGTGACCTGTACGGTGCCGGCGGCGCGACCGGCCCGGTTCCAGGCTACGTCGCCAGCCGGAGCACGGTCGGCACGAAGACCGACACGCCGATCCTGGAGACGGCGCAATCGGTCTCGGTCGTCGGCCGACAGCAGATCCAGGACCAGAACGCGCTGACCGTCACCCAGGCGCTGCGCTACACCCCGGGGGTCTTCGCCGAATCGCGCGGGGGTGCCGGCTCGACCCGCCTGGAGCTGTTCAACATCCGTGGCTTCGCCGCCCCGGTCTTCCTCGATCAGATGGCGATCATCGGCGGACGCGACGCCAACACGTCGATCGACGTCTACCGTCTGGAGCGGATCGACATCATCAAGGGGCCGGCCTCGGTGCTGTACGGGCAGTCCGGCCCGGGCGGCATCGTCAACCTGGTCTCGAAGGTGCCGCAGTTCGTCCGCCACGGCGAGGTCTTCATCCAGGGCGGCGGGTTCAACGAGGTCCGGAGCGGCTTCGACGTCGGCGGCCCGATCGCGTCCGACATCCCGGGCCTGGCCGACCAGTTCGCCTACCGGGTGGTCGGGCTCGGCTGGAACGGCGACGGGCCGGCCGTGACCACCAAGGTCGAGCGGGCCTTCATCACGCCGAGCATCACTTGGCGCCCGTCCACCGACACGTCGCTCACCCTGATCGGCAATTACCAGCGCGATCCGTTCTCGGGGTTCTACGGCGGCTTCCCGGCGGTGGGCACCGTGTTCGCACGCAATTTCGGCAGCGGCCTGTTCGGCCGGCTACCGGTGAATTTCTACGACGGCGATCGCAACATCGAGCGCTCCGACCGGACCCAGGCCTCGATCGAGTACCTGTTCGACCAGCGTATCGGCGAGAACCTGCGGTTCCACTCGGCCGGGCGCTACCTGCGCACCCAGGGCGATTACCGCAGCGTCTACGGTGCCTTCAACGACCGGAACGGGCCGACCGCGACGGGGCCGCTCCTGGCGCGGTCGATCATCGGCACCAACGTGGCCGCCGAAGCCTACACGATGGACAACAACTTCATCGCCGAGTTCGATACCGGGTTCATCGCGCACACGGCCCTGCTGGGCGTCGATCACCGGACCTTCAGCACCCGCACCAGCGGCACCCCGTTCCCGAGCGCCCCGGACCTCAACATCCTGGCGCCGAACTATGCCATGAACATCGCCTTCCCGGCCTTCAACACCACCTCGCGGGTCGATGCGCAGCAGACCGGCGTTTACTTCCAGGACCAGGCGAAGTTCGATCGCCTCGTGCTGACCCTCGGCGGCCGCTACGACGTCGCCCGCCAGACCGGCCCGACCCGCAGCTTCTCCGGAAACACCAGCACCCTGACGCTCCAGGACGCACCGTCCGACGCCCTGACCTATCGTGCGAGCCTGCTGTACCACTTCGACAGCGGCGTGGCGCCGTACGTGTCCTACAGCCAGGCCTTCGAGCCGATCGTGAGCGGGCGCGTGTTCGACAGCGCCTTCGGGTCGGTGGGCCGCGTGCCCGACCCGATCCGCAGCGACCAGTACGAGGCCGGCATCAAGTACCAGCCGCTGGGCACCGACATCCTGCTCACCGCCGCATTCTTCGACATCCGCCAGTCGAACCGGACCTCCGCGGATCCCCTGCGCCAGGGCTTCGTGGTCCAGACCGGGGAAGTCGGCGCCCAGGGCTTCGAGTTCGAGGCGCGGGCCAACCTGACCGAAGGCCTGACGCTGATCGGCGGCGTCTCGCTCCTCGACATCCGCAACGTGCGGGATGCCGGCAGCACGGCGAACGACCTCACGCGGCTGTCGGTGCCGCTCCAGGGGCGGCGCCCGGTCCAGGTGCCGGACACGACGGTCTCGCTGCTGGCGAATTACCGCTTTACCGACGGCCCCCTGCTGGGCCTCGCGATCGGCGGCGGCGTGCGCTACCTCGGCCCGTCCTGGGGCGATCCGGCCAACACCTTCCAGGTGCCGGAGAGCGTGGTCGTCGATGCCCTCGCGTCCTACGATATGGGGCACATCGCTCCGAGCCTGGCGGGCCTCACGGCGGAGCTGAACGTCAACAACCTGCTGGACGAGCGCTTCGTCTCGAGTTGTCTGTCCTACTCGGCCTGCTTCTACGGTCTGCCGCGCACGGTCTATGGAACCCTGCGCTACCGCTGGTGAGGGCCGACCGATGCGCAACAGCTTCCGGCAGTCGATGGCGTGGCTGCACGCCTGGTCCGGCCTGATCGTCGGCTGGGTGCTGTTCGCGGTCTTCGTCACCGGAACCGCGAGCTATTACCGGCCCGAGATCTCGCGCTGGATGCGGCCCGAGCTCCGCGCCGATGCCGTGATCGGCCCGGACGCGACGGCCGCAGCGGTGCAGCGCGGCGTCGCCTACCTGCAGGCTGAGGCGGGCGGCGCGCGGGCGTGGTTCATCACGCCACCGCGCCCGGACCTGCCCCTGCTCGAAGTGCTCTGGCGCACCGGGCCGGGGCAGCCGCCGAAGCGGTTGTTCCTCGATCCGGAGACCGGGACGCCGGCCGCCCTGCGCGACACCCGCGGCGGGGATTTCCTCTACCGGTTCCACTTCGAGCTGAACATGGCGCCCCTCTGGGGCCGCTGGGTCGTCGGCATCTGCGCGATGATCATGCTGATGGCGCTGATCTCGGGCATCGTCACCCATCGGCGGATCTTCGCCGACTTCTTCACCTTCCGGCGGGACAAGTCCGCCCAGCGCGGCTGGCTCGACGCCCACAACGTCACGGGCGTGCTCGCCCTGCCGTTCCACCTGATGATCACCTATACGGGGCTCGTCACCCTGTCGTTCATGTACATGCCGTGGGGCATTAACGCGGTCTATCACGGCGACACGCAGCGCTTCTTCGCCGAAGCCGGCCAGATCACCGCGCCGCGCCCGGCCGCGGGCCGGCCCGGTACCCTCGCGCCCGTCGGGCCGATGGTGGCGCGCGCGCTGGAGACGGTCCACGAGCCCCTGGAGCGGATTTCGGTCGTCAACCCGAAGGACGCGAACGCCACCGTGGTGGTCGTGTTCGAGGAGCCGCACGGCCTCTCGCACGAGCATCCGCAGGTCGCCTTCGACGGCACCACCGGCGCCGTCCTGGAGGTCCGGGCGGGCGGGTTGAAGCCGGCGGCCAAGACCTTCACCACCATGGTCGGCCTGCACGAGGCGCATTTCGCCGGCCCGGGCCTCCGCGTCCTGTTCTTCCTGTGCGGGCTCGCCGGCAGCGCCATGGTGGCCACGGGGCTGATGCTGTGGTCGGTGGCACGCCTGCCCAAAATGGCCGGGACCGCCCTGCATCCGGGCCTACGCCTGGTCCAGGGTCTGAACATCGCGACGATCGCCGGGCTGCCGGCCGCGATCGCGGCCTATTTCCTCGCCAACCGGATCCTGCCGGTGGATCTGCCGGACCGGGCGCTCTGGGAGATCCGCGGGTTCTTCGGCGTCTGGGTGCTGATCGGGCTGGTCGGAATGCTGCGGCCGCAGCGCCGGGCCTGGCCCGCGGTGCTGAGCGCGGCCGCCGCCCTGTACGCGGCGGCCGCCGTGGCCGATGGCTGGCGGATGCAGCGGGCCTACGGCGCGGGCGATCCGGTCGATCCGCTGTTCGTCGGGGTCGATCTCGTCCTGCTCGGTCTCGCAGCCCTCCTGTTGTTCGCAGCCGGCAAGGCTGCCCGCTACGACGGCCCCCGGTCGTCGCGCGCGCGCGGCGCGAACCGGCAGGCCTTCAGCGGGACCGCCGCCGAATAGAGGGCCGGGATGGATGGGTTCGGCGACCGCTCGGGCCCGCCCGTCAACCGCGCTCGGGCCCCGTGGGGAAGCGGCGCGCGAACCAGTTCCGCAGGAGCTGGCGCTCATAATACAGCCCGCCGGTGGAGAAGCGCGGATTGGAGGTCAGCAGGAAGTTGATGTCCGTGACCGTATCCTCCCCCTGCGCGATGATGCGACCGCCGCGGCGCAGCACGTAGGCGAGGCGGATGCGCGGCGGCGTGGCGTCGGTGACGACGCGAACGCCGCTCGGCGAGGCGAAGCCGGACCGGTCGAACCCGGCCAGATCGACGTCGAGGACGGTGATGTCGAGGCGTTCGTCCGGCCGGAGCCGCGTGTTGCCGAGATCCACCAGGATCCGGGTCAACTCCGCCAGGGTTACCCGGAGCGGCTGGCCGGAGGCGAAACGGTTCTCGGCGTCGGTGAAGCGTTCAGGCGCAGCGTAGCGGACCTGCACCTCGGCGGCGGCCGGTCCGGCCGCCAGCAGGGCCGACCCGGCCGTCGAGAGCATCCCGGCAAGGACGAGGCCGACCTTGCCTGTACCGTGCTTGCTCATCGCGCGCTCACCGTCTCGCTGTGTCGTGATCCGCGGTTGCGGCCGTGTGTCGCCGGGACCGGGCACACTGTGTCCGACTGAGGGGAAACCGCCTGCGCGGGCTCCTGTTTCCGCGTTCCGGGCGATGATGAGCCGGATATGTATTCAGCCATCGGGTGACGGGGCGTCCATAGTCTCGCCGCGTTCCGGGCGCCAGCTGTCGTCATCAGCCCGCGAGGGCAGCCCTTCATGGGAGCGCGCACCGCTTGCTCAATTCTATCCTGGCGATCCTCACCGTTGTCGCGGTCCTGGCAGTCACGGCGCTGTTCAAGCTGCCGCTCCTGCCGTTCCGCCTGGCCGGTCGTCTGCTGCGGGGTCGTCCGGCGGTCGCCTGATCGGCTGCCCGACCGGATCATCCCGCCGCGTCGATGACGAATTCCATCCCGCGACCCGGCCCCTGATCGGCATAGTCGACCAGGGCCAGGCCGCGTTCGGCGAGCGTCTCCTCGACGATCGCGCGTTCCTTGCGGACCATCTGGCCGATTGCCAGCGGGGTCAGGCGCGGGCTCGCCCGCCGCAACTGGTCGACTCCGATATGCGCGGGCGTGCCATCGCCCTCGGCAATCCGTGCGAGCGCGAGGGCCAGATCCTTCGCCTTGGTCTCCGCGGCAGATTTCGGCTTGAACGCCATATGACCGTCTCCCTGTATTCCTAGCGCATCGTCCCGAGAAGCAGCCGCCGGCTGTCGGGAAAAGACGATGCGTATCAAAAAGCTAGCGCGTCGTGGTGGTTCCGGTATCCGGCCTGATGCACTGGGCACCCGCGCCTCACGCGGCCTGGACATCCACGTTCACGTCCACGAACGCCCGGATCCAGACGCGCCGCCCTTTGGCGTCGTAGACCTCGACCTGCCAAGCCGACCAGTCGAACCGCTCGATCCGCTCCATCAACCCGAGCGCGACCCGCTCGGCATGGACGCGCATCTGAGCCGCCGTCGGCAGGCGCCGGCCCTTCAGGTCGATCACCAGCTCATGCCCGTCCGTGCAATGGAAGCGATACAGCCGCGTCGGCATCGGCCTGTCCTCGATCAATCGACAGCCCTCCTGAAGAGTTCGAAGCCGCGGCGCCGGCGCAGCCGGACGCCCCCGCGATCGCCTGAAGTTCATGATATGTTCTAGTTGCGTCGGGGTCGTGATGCACCCGTGGCCGTGCGAATTCCCTGTGTGAATTCGTCTCAACCGGATGATGGCGGACCAGGATGGGCGAGCGGATGCAAGCCATCGGATCTCGGCGGTGGCGCTGTCTCGTGGGGGCGCCGGCGGCCCTCCTGGTGGCCGGGGGCGCGCCCATGCGGGGCGAGACGGGAGACCTGACGGCGCTCCGCACGGTCGCGGCGCGCCTGACCGTGCACGCCATCCGTCATCGCGCGGCCGTCGAGGCCGCGCTCGGCATCACGCTCAAGCTCGAGAGCGAGGGCCCCTTCAGGTTCTGGTCGGGACCGGGCTTCCGGCTCGCTGGGATCCCGGTTCGCGACGTCGATTACCGGGAGCCGACGGCCGAGGCGGACCCGGCGGCCGGACCGCTCCTGGTTCTCGACCTCGAACCCGCCGCCTGCCTCACCATCGACGCGATCCGGACAGCCTTCCCGGACACCCGGATCACGGCCATGCCGCGCGGCTCGTACGGCGAGCGAACCTCTGTGTCGATCGAGTCCGGGGGCGGGGAACTGACCTTCGGCATCGCCGCAGACCCGCCGGAATGCCTGAACGTCCTTGTCTTCACACGCAAACGGACGTCCTGACCGCCGGGACGCGCGGTCCGACGCACGCCCGGTCGCGATCAGGCGGCCTTGCCGTTGCGCTTGGCCATCGAGCCGGGCTGGCCCAGACCGATCGCCTTGGCGAGGGCGGAGCGCTGCTCGGCGTAGCTCGGGGCGACCATCGGGTAGTCGGTGGGGAGGCCGTAGCGCTCGCGGTAGCTCTGCGGGCTGAGACCGTTAGCCGACAGGTGCCGCTTGAGCGTCTTGTAGGTCTTGCCGTCGATGAAGCTGACGATCCCGTCATGCTGGACCGACTTGCGGATCTGGGCCGCGCTCGGCCTGTCGACAGCAGCCGGCGCAGCGGTGCTGCCCTCGGTTGGCACGGTGCCGGATGCCAGGGCGGCGATCGCCCCATACACCCGGGCGATCAAGGCCGGCAGTTCGCTGGTCGGGACGGGGTTGTTCGCGACATAGGCCGCGACAAGATCAACGGCCAACTCGGTGAAGTTGGACGATTTCCCATAGGATGTCTCGTTCATATTCAGCCCCTCTGAACCTGCGTCACCATCTTGTTGTTTCGGGCGGTCTTGGGATTCAACACAAGAAATCCGGCTTTCAACGCTATTCTGCTGGCACAGCCCGCTTTTTGGTCACCCCGGCACGGGACATTTAGGCAATGACAGGCGCTGTGGCGGCCCTCAGGCCAGCCGGCCGAAGCCCCGAACGGGCTTGGATTCGGCGTCGGCGGACCCGGATGTCCCCTCCAGACATGGCGTGCCCTCCCCCGTCCTGCGAGGGCTCCAATGTCGCACGGACCTGTCATGGTCCCATCCCGACGTTCCCGGATGCGCGCCAATCCGTGCGGCGACCGGTGTCCAGCCCTGGCGCTCGCGGGGGCGCCGGTTTGCGGGGGCATGCGCTGCGAGAAAAACGGCGCGTTCCAGCATCGGTCCATCCGCGGGAGACGGGGAAAGCCTCCCCGGCGAACGACCCTGTCGGCGACACCGCCCGGTGGCCTGGGTCCGAACGCAAAGCGGCCGGGACATGCGTCCCGGCCGCCAGCATCTGTCATCGATCAAAGGGTCGGGCTTGCGGACCCCTCAGAGGCTCGTCGTACCCGGGTAGGACCGGACCCGGTTCCGACCGTCGGTCGCGCCGGTTGCCGCCGAGCCGGCGGCCGGAGCCTCCCAGCCCTCGGCACGCCAAGCGCTGGCCTTCTGGTCGAGATCGACCGAGCCGTGCTGCTCCAGGACATCCATGACCATCGGCACCGAGGTGGAGCGCGCCTCGTCGACCCGGACGGTAACGAGCGTCCCGCCCCGGCGCACACCCTCGCCGTAAGCATGGGCATCCGCCTCGCTGACGCCCGCACCGGTCAGGCCGCCGGCCAGACCGCCCGCGGCGGCACCGACGCCCGCGCCCGTCAGGGTGGCGACGAGCCAACCCGCGGCCACGACCGGACCGACACCCGGGATCGCGATCAGCCCAAGACCGGCCAGGAGGCCGGCTGCGCCGCCGACCACGGTCCCGAGCGTCGCCCCGGTTCCCGTTCCGTCCTTGGCCTTCTCCTTGGTGTCGTCGCTGACGTGTGTCCCGTCGGTCGCGGTACGGCCGGCGTGGCGGTCCCCTTCGTTGTTGCTGACGATGCTGATGTCGCTGTGCGGGATACCGCCCGCCTCAAGCTTGCCGACAGCCGCGGTGGCATCCTCGTAGCGATCGTAGAGGGCCGTAATGGTTTGCTGAGCCATGGAAAATCTCCTTCGTGAGGGTCGCGAGGGTCAGGACGTCACTGCGCCGACACGTTGCCCTTGAAATCGAGGCCCACGTTGACCTGCTTGCCGTCATGCATGGCGGTGCCGCGCCAGATGCCGTCACCGTCCTTCATGAGGTTCTTGGCGTCCTTGAAGCCGGACTTCTCGAGCCGCGAGCGAGCCTCACCCTCGGTGAAGCTGTTGGCGCCCTTCTCGAGCTGGACGGCGCCGTGGGCGGCGGCAGTCCCGCCATTGGGGGTCGTCTTGTCGGTGTTCGGCCGGGTGACGCTCTCCTGGCCGCCGGATTGCTGGCTGCTCTTCGCGTCAGGGGCGGCCGGGGTGCCGGTCACGGTGGTCTGCGCGAGGGCGCTCGATCCGAACAGCGTGGCGACGAGAAGGGCGGCGAGGGGGGTACGCATGATAGGCTCCGTCGATCATTCCGGACCCCTTCAATCCCCCCGGCAGGTGATGCGTTCCATTATTCGAGGATCTACCGACCAAGCTTTACTTTTTAAACCTTCAGCACGTTTTGTTCCCAAAAATCGTCGCTTAATATCCATTGAACAAAGGCACAGCTTAGGGAACATCGGCCCGGCGGCGACCATCGGGACCGCCACCGGGTGGGGTGCCGGTCAACCGGTGCCGTAGCCGCCCTTGCGGTTGTCCGGCTGGAGCACGGGCGGCCGCGTGTCGTAGCCGCCGCTCTCCGGCGCCACTTCTTCAGGGGCTTCGGGATGCCCCGGCGCGTGCGGGCCGTTTCCGCCGGCGGCCGTGTCGGGTGCCTTGCCCGTGTCCGCCTTCCGTGCCGGCGGTACCGTTCCGAGCGCTTCGCGCGCGGCCTCGACATCCTGTCCCATGCGGTCCTCCCAGGTGGATCTGGAGGGCCAAGACGGAAGGGCCGGTGCATGTTCCCGCGAGCGCGCGTGCGCGGCAGGCGGGATGGGCGCAGCTCAGCGGTTCCCGCTGCTTCGCGCGATCGCGCGGCCGAGGCTCATCAGCAGCACGTCCGCGGCGGCCCTGATCTCGGGTGGGGTCTCGGATTCGAGGGTGCGCTTGAGCTCGATGGCCAGGTCGGCCGCCCGCTCCAGCGAATCGACCGGGGCCGACAGGTTGCTGAAGACGTAGCGCTCGCTGCCCTGATGCATCTCGGTGATGTCGATGATGATGCCCCGGGAGCGGACCGCCCGCCCGTTCGGGTCCTTGAACGTGCGGCCCCGGCTGAGCAGCCAGCGCACCGTGCCGTCCTGCGCGACGACCCGGTACTCGGCGACCACAAGGCCGCCGGTCCTCGACGCCTGCTGGACGTGATCGAGCAGCCAAGCGTGATCGGCGGGATGCACGGCGGCCATGCTGGTGAGGCCGTCGAGGTCCTTATCCGCCAAGGCGGGATCGCCGGCCAGCAACCGCGCGGCGCCGGCATCATACACCACCGTGCTGCGGACGATGTCCCAGTCCCAGACACCAACCACGCACGACGCCTCGAGGGCGGCGCGGAGCCGGTCGAACGGTTCACTGAAGCCGTCGATCGCGTTGACCGGCGTCTTCGAACGCTGTCCCATCGTCTTGATCCCGCTTCGCCGCACCCGGAGAATCTGGTGCGGGATATTACCATTTCATCCGAGAACCTGTCGAAAATTTCATGATCGGCTCGGGATGCATTTGCGTCGCAGGCTGGTTGAACAGCTGGAGCCATTGCTCCATTCGCTCGACAGAGCCCGAACCGGGCCGGACCGTTCATGTGTGACGATTCCAAGCCGTCCGGTACGCCGAACCGCATCGAACCGCACGGAAGCTCCCTCGGCGAGATCGCGCGGGTGCTGGGCGTGCCGGTCTCCAGCTTCTTCGCATCGGCGCCGGACGCCGGGACGCCGGGGGCGCACGAAGATCCGGCCGCCGCAGCCCTCCTGGATCTCGTTCGATGCTACCTGTTGCGGGCGAGCCCCGAGGCGCGCCGCTACTTCGTCGCCCGCCTGCGGGTGATGCTGGACCCCGCCTCCCCGTGATGCGCGCCGTCGGCGACGATCCGCCGGCGCGCCCCGCTCGCGCCGAGCGACCCGTCCGGATCAGGACCGGACGGCATGGGGGCGCGAACCCATCCTGTCGCGCCGGACGATCTCGATCGTCCAAGCCCAGAGCAGGTGGCCGAATACCTCGGAGAACGCCTCATGGCCGGAGATCTGCCACAGCGGCGGCCCCCACCCACCCAGCGGCAACAGGATGCCGTGAAACAGGAGGGTGACGATCGCGCCGAAGGCCAGGCCCTGCCCCAGGGTCACGAGCGGACAGCTGACGGCGGCGAGGCAGTAGAACAGGCCGAAGACGATCGAGAACCCCTGGTGCATCAGCGCGACGCCGTAATTGATGACGTGCCCGGTGAATGTGTAGGTCATGTCCTCGACGCCGAGGCCGAGCCATTTGAGGATGGCGAAGGGCGGCGCGATACGGCCGGCCTCTCGGGGCGGGAACAGGATCTCCGAGCCCCATTTGACGAAGCTCGACAGGTTTCCGCCCACGAACCCGGCGGCCAGCGCCGTCCTGAACGCATGCTTCGGAACAACCGTCGCGTTGACGCGCATGACAGATCCCGCCTCTTTGGTTTTGGATGTCGCATTGTCCGTGCGTCATCGAACGGGCCGGCTGGAACAACTCAGGCCGTGGCCCGAAAGTCCGCGCCCGACCTGAGATGATTCACGGCCCGTGGGCCCTGCCAACAAGATAAGATGTCCGGCATCACCACGAACCCATTCGATCGTTCGCGTTTTTATCCTTTTGATCGCAGAACAATCCCAACCCATTCCCGAACATCCGTCGGATCGCCTTGATAAGTATCTGCGCCTCGCAATCAACAACGTAGGATATCGCGAGCAGGCAGGACTTCAGCCACGATCCCGCGCACGCCGCGACCTCTGGAGAATGAACCCCGGTGAGGCAGCCGCCGGCTTTCGGGGAAACGATGCTGCGAAGCGAAGGGCGCGCGCCGCGGCCCGGTGCCCTCAGGGCAGGGTCCGAGCCTGCGACGCGGCGATCCGCATGAGCTCGGCCATGCTGCCGACGCCGAGCTTGCACCGCAGCGCCGCGGTCGCGTTCACGACGCTGCGGTAGTTGAGCGTCAGGATCTCGGCGATCTCGTCGTACGACTTGCCCTTCCCGATCAGCACCAGGATCTGCATCTCCCGGCTGGTCAGGTTCGCCAGCGGCAGCTCGCGCGCACCGGCATTTAGCATCGCGATCTCGATGGCGATGTCGTGGGGCAGGTAGGAGCGGCCGTTGGCGACCGCCTCCAGCGCATCGAGGAAGGAGGCGGCCGGCGTATCCTTCAGGACGAATCCCAGCGCCCCACATTCCAGGACCCGCGCCACGATGACCGGGTCCCGGTGCATGCTGAGCGCGAGGATGCGCGCACCCGGCTCCAGCGCGCGGATCCGGCGGATCAGCGACAGGCCGGACAGCCCGTCGTCCCGAAAGCTCAGGTCGGTCACCACCACGGCCGGCCGGTGGCGGTGGAACGTGCGGTAGGCGGCCACGATGTCCCGGGCCTCGTGAACGCGCGCGATCCCGGCTTCCTCGGCCAGGAGCCGGAAGCCCTGGAGGACGATCGGGTGATCGTCGACGATCAGGAGATCGCGCGGCCGGGCGGTGGGCCGCGCCGCGTGTTGAGCGAATCCCGGCGCGGCGCTCATGGCGCCGCCGCGGAATTGAGGCCCGGCGCGAACCGGTCGGCGAGCAGCGCCAGGGCGGCGGCGTGGTCGACGCCCCGGGCCCGGGTGTTGAAGTAGTGCTGGCACATCTCTCCGTAGAGACTCTTGTGGCGGCCGCGCCGGGCCGCGACTGCGCTGAAGCCGGTCAGCAGCAGAGCGTATCGCTCGGTCTTACCGATTTCGGCCAGCATCTGCCCAAGCTGGGCCGTGCGGTTGGCGATCATGCGCGGATCCTCGATGAAGGCGGTCCGGGCTTCCGCCAGCGCATCCTGAAGCACCCGGACGGGCTCCGACCCGGCCGGCACCGGGTGCCCGGCCTCCCGGCCGGCGAGCCAGCGCGCCGGGTCCGTCCCATCCGTGGGGGACAGCCAGGGCGGCAACTCGCTCTCCGCGGTCCGTGCCACCACGGCCTGCCCCTCCTCCGATCCCGATTCCTGGGCCCGGTCGCAGGCGGCGAGCACGAGGCCGGCGACCACCAGGCTTGCGGCCACCAGGCTGGCGAGCCCCCGCCTCACCGGCCGGCCTCTGCGGCGACAGGCCCCTGACGCTGCGCCACCACGGTGCGCGGCCCCTCGGCCACCGGGATCCGGCCGGTCTCCTTCAGCGCCGCGAGGTCCACCACGGAGACGTCGTCGGAGAACCAGTTCGCCACGTAGGCGCGTCGACCGAGGATCGCCACACCTTCGGGATAGCGGCCCACCGGAATCGTGGCGACCGCCGCCAGCACGTCGGCATCGACGATCGAGACGGTGCCGGCATGCTGGTTGGTGACGACCACCCGGCGCCCGTCCGGGCTGACGGCGACGCCGTAAGGGCTCGCCCCGACCGGTATCGTGGCGACGGGCTTGAGCGTTGCGGCGTCGATGACGCTGAGGTCGTTGCTGCGCACGTTGGCGACGTAGAGCCGGTCGCGGACCGGGTCGTAGGCCAGGGCGAAGGGCCCGTCGCCGACCGGGATGCCGGCGATCCGGGTCATCCCGGCGGTCTCGACCACGCCCACGCTCCGGCTCTCGCGCTCGGCCACGTAGAGCCGGCCTGCGGCACCGACGGTGAGCCAGGCCGGATCGTGCCCGACCGCCACCTCTGCCTCGACCGCGCCGGTCTGCGCCGAGAGGCGCAGCACCCGGTTGCCGGACCAGTCGCCGACATAGAGGCTGCGCCCGTCCGGGTCCGCCGCGAGTCCGAAGGCCTGGCCGGAGACCGGCCATTGCCGCATCGCCCCATCCGGCGCGATCACCGTGACAGCCTTGCCGTCAGGATGGCTGAGATAGAGCTGCCCTCCGGGACCGGCCGCGACCGCGGCGGGCGACGGCGCCACCGCGGTTGCCACCGGGGCGACCTGTTGTGCACTGTCCGGACCCGCGACCCGGGTGACGCGGGCGCCCTGCTGGCTCGCGACCCAGACCGAGTCCGCCGCCGCCGGCCCGGCGGCGAGCGACAGGCCCGCGAGCAGGATCAGGCGCCGCACCGGCCTCATCGCTGCGGCCCGCTCTCCAGCTTCGCCTTCAGGCCCTTGAGCCCCTCGGCAAAGTAGCGGTTCATCGCCTCCCTGCCGGCGGCATCGCTCAGATTCTCGGGCGGCTCGTTGCCGGTATCGCCCCGGTAGAACCGGCCCATCCACTCGACCTTGGCGCCATCGCCTTCCGGCGTCACCGTCACGGTCGCCGAGTAGGACGAGACCGGCAGCGCGTCGAGATCGGGGTCGGACATGCGGTAGGAATAGGTGCGCTCGGCCCCCTTCCACTCGTCGAGGCCCTCGACCAGGGTGCCGCCGCGCTTCAGCGTGACCGTGCGGATGCCGCCCGAACCGTCGCCCCCGGTGGCCTCGACCTTGGCCACGTCCGGATGCCAGGCGCCGATGCCGCCGAACGGCCCGACCACCTTCCAGACCGCGTCCGGCGTCGCCCGGATCGTGATGGTCTGATCGACCTTTTGGGGGGTCGGGCCGTGGGCCGAGGCCGTGCCGGCGGCGAACAGGATGGCGAGGGTGGCGAGGACGCGACGCATGGTCAGGCTTTCCGGAAACGCATGAGGTTGGTGGTGGAGAGGGACGCGGCGGCGCGGCGCAGGAGGCTGCGCAGCGGCGCCGCGAGCAGGGTGCCGAGCACGAGGGCGAGCGCGAGGCCGCCCAGGACGGGGCGCGGATCGATGCGGCCCGGCAGCGGGCGCGGCGTCCCGGCGGCGATCAGGGGGCGGTCGAGCCCGCCCGCCGCGTCGAGATGCGCGTAGGCCAGGCCCGTGCTCGCGGCGAGTTGCTTCAGGTGGTCCTCGCGCACGGAGGACAGGTGCTCGCTGCCCACGGCGGCGGCGGCCCCGAACGGGGCGTTGCGCGGATTGTAGCCGGCGCGAGACTCGGCATCGGCCGGCGGGGGACCGAACCGGTTCTCCTGCTGCACGTCGGTCTCGGCGTAGAAGCCGCGCTCGCGGCCGCGATCGTCGAAGCGTGGGATCGGCGACAGGCCGTAGGCACCCGCGCCGACGATCAGGCCCCGCACCAAACCGGGCTTGCCCTCGAAGGGCGGGATGCGGCCGCCGGGGAGCGGCGGCGTCTCCTGGCCGTCGGTGACGAACAGTAGATCCGTGCCGAGGCCGGCGGCCATCTCGACCGCCCGGTACAGGCCGGCCGCGACGCGGCTGTCCCCCTCCCAGGCCATCCGCCAGTCGATGGCCGCCAGCGCGCCGTCCAGCGGCGCGAAGTCGGCGCAGACCTCCACGGGGGTGAACAGCAGGAACGGCCGCCGCTCGGTGAACAGCGCCAGCGCCACCCTCGAGCCGCAGGGCAGGTCCGCCACCATCCGGCGCAGGGCCGCCTTGGCGGTCTCCAGACGGCTCTCCGGGCGGCCGTCGCGCGTGTAGTCGCGCACGTTCATCGAGCCGGTGATGTCCATCACGGCCAGGACCGCGACGCCCGCGCGGGTCACCGGGAGCGCCGGCACCACCAGGGCGGCGATCACCAGCGCGAGCGCGAGGGCCAGCGCCCGGAAGCGGCGCCCACGCAGATTGCCGGCGAGCGGCAGGTTTTCCAGGATGGTTCGCCGGCTTTCTATCTCCCGGCTCATGGCCCGCCCCTCGGCTGCCCCGGGATGTCGGTCCAGATCTGTTTCGGCTCGGCGCGCAGCTCGTCGCCGCTGGCACGGTCGAATTCCGGGAAGTCGCGGATCAGCCGGGAGGCGACGTCGAGGTTGAACTTCGCGTCCCAGAAGTCCGGCCGGTCGCGCAGCGCCCGCCGGTAATCCTGGCGGGCCAGGGTCACCTGCGGGCCGGCCTTGTCGATGGCGCCGCGGGTCAGGAGCGTGAAAGCCTCCCGCATCCGGGCGTTGGCGACCCGGTATCGCGCGCGGGACGCCGCGTCGGACGCGCCCATCCGGTCGAGCGCTGCGACCAGCGGCTCGGTTTCCGCCAGGCGCCCATGCCCCGCGAGGTAGCCGATCCGCGCCACCAGGACCGGCGCCGGCGCCCCGGTCCCGGGGTCGAGATCCCTGCCGGCATCGAGGGCGGCGATGCTCCGGTTGGCGGCATCCGCCCGCCAGGCGGACCCGCCGAAGCCCAGCGCCGCGAGGCCGAGCAGCACCGGCAGGCTCACGAGGAGCCGCGGCCGGATCCGGCCCCAGAGCCGCTGCGCCGTCCCGGTCGGGCGCATCACGCCGCCCTCCTCAGATCCAGATCCGCCCGCTGCTCCGGCGAGGCACGGGTTTGGGCCTGGGAGCGTGCGGCGAGGAGGTCTGCCTCGGCGAGGGCCGCCAGAACCAGCACGAGGAGCCCGAGCCCCGCGAGCGCGTAGGCGATCCCGGTCAGGTCGCGACGGGGCCGGGGCTCGATGTAGGGGATCGGGTTCCGTTCCAGGGCGGCGATCTGCGCGATGGCGGCGGCGACAGTCGGGGCGCCCTCGGCCTCGAAGGCACGGTAGGGCACGCCGAGGCTCCTGAAGAACAGGTCGAGATGGCGCTCCGGGGCGGCCTGGGGGGTATCCTCCCCGGCGGGGCGGTCGTTGATCGACGGAGATCCCTTGGTGCGCAGGAACAGCCAGTACAGGTTCGGGTGCAGCTTGGTGAAGGCGGCCCGCAGGGCGTCCTGCACCCGGGGATCGATCACCGCGGCGCCGTCGGAGATGAACAGCAGGACGCGGGAGCCGCTGCTGTCCGGAGCGAATTGCGACAGCGCCATGGCGAGGCCGCGGGCGACGTTGGTGTAGTCGAGGCCGGGCCGGTCTATCGCCGCGATGGCGGCACGGACGGCGGCGTGCCGGTCGGTCATCGGCATCACCAGCATCGGCGCGGTCGAGAAGGCCGTGACGGCGAACAGGTCGTGCGCCCGGGCGCCGACGAAATCCGCCAGCAGGCGCCGGGACGCGGCGGCCTTCGATTCCTCCGCGCCCGAGGGCTGCCGCCCCGCGAAGGTCTCGTTCATGCTGCCGGAGCGGTCGATCAGCATCGAGATCTGGGCGCCGATGCCGATGCGGGTCACCGGCGCGCCGGCGCCATAGGGACCGGCGACCGCCACGACCAGGCTCGCGATGGCGAGCATGCCGGCGCCCCGCAGCAGCCGGGCGATCCAGCGGGACGGCGCATCGGCGGGCGCCGCCGCGAGCGCGGGAACCGGAACCCGCCGCCGCCCCGAGGCGAGGAGCGGCACGAGCGCGAGCGGCAGCAGCCACAGCCAGGCGGGCGACACGGCCCCGAGCGGAAGCGATCCGAACGGCATCGCGTCAGGCCTCCCGCTCGGCGGCGGCCAGCCGGCGCAGGCCGGCCTCGACCTCGGCCCAGGGCAGGCGCGCCCGGGCCGCCTCGAGTTCGCGGCCGAAGAAGGCCCGGCGGGAGGCGTCGAAGAACCGGGCCAGCGCGGGCTCCTCCCGGCGGAAGGCCGGATGCCGGTCGAGGAAGGCCGGGAGATCGTCGGCCAGCACACGGCGCCCGTCGGTCTCGTCGAGGCCGCGATGGACCAGGCGCAGGGCCTCGCGATACCCGCCGTCCCGGTCACCGGCCATGTCGGCAGTTCTGGCGCGGCGCCGCAGGGCACGGACGGCCCGGGCGAAGGGACGTCCGGGCCGGGCGAACCAGCCCCGATCGTACCCGAGCGCGGCGAGCGCCAGCACGGCTGCCCCGAGGGCCGCGAGGGCGGCCCACAGGTCCGGAAGCGGATCCAGCCGGGGGACGCGCCCGTCCGGCCGCAGATACTCGGCCGGGTCGTCGTGCTTCTCCGGCTGGACCTCCCGCAGGGGCGAGACCCCGAGCGACCAGGCGGGGATCTCGGCCTTGGCGGAGGTCGTGCCGCCCGCGGCCGCGCTCTCCAGGGAGACGGAAAAACCCGGGATCGCGATCTGGCGGGCATCCAGCGCCGCATAGAAATTCTGGTAGGTGAGATGCAGCCGGACCCGGCCGGGGCTCTCCTCGACAGTGATGTCGCGCAGGTCCAGCCAATAGGTCAGGGCTCCCGGCGCCGGCAGGGAGGCGCGCTGCAGCGTGAAGCCGGGATCGACCGCGATGTCGGCCTGAGCCCGGACGAGGTCGCCCAGGAAATACCCGAAGGCGCGGGGCACCCGCACCTCGACGGAGCGCACCTGCGCCCCAGCGGCGCCGGCCCGAAGCAGGAGGAGCAGTGCGCAGCAGGCCAAGATCACGGGTTTCCGAAGGGAGAAGCCCTTCGGCGGGGTATCGGGGCGGAGCCCTGATGCCTTGGGTCTCGCCCGATCGCAGGGCTCTGCCCCGCACCCGCAAACGGTCTCGGACCTTTTGAAACCGGGACGTCCGACGTGAAAGCCAGCCATCTCAGGTCGCCAGCAGGTGGCGGGTCAGCGCCTGGGCGTCGAAGCGGTCGACCAGGTGGAACGGCACCCGCGCCGAGGACGCCGCGGCGGTTCTGCGCAGCGCCTCGCGCCGGGCCTGCTCACGGGCGATCCAGCGTCGCTTCAGGGCCGGGCGCAGGAACACGAGGCGGCGGCCGGCGCCTTCGAGGTCGTCGAGTTCGGCGAGCCCCCAATCCGGCAGGCCCGCATCCTCGGCGCTGTCGGCGAGCAGGACCGGGACCGTGTCGTGGAGGGCGAGCGACGCGAAGACCCGCTCGATCAGGGCCTGCGGCCAGCGGAAATCGGAGACGAGGAAGACCAGCCGCGGCCGGCCGAACAGAAGGCGGGCGGCCTCCAGCAGGCCCTCCGCGCCGGCCGCGTCGCAGCGTGCCGCGGCGATCCGGCCGGCCATGTCGAGGGCCGGTCCGCGCCGACGGGTCGCCGGCAGGTAGAGGTCCGCCCGGATTGCGCGGTCGCACCCGATCACCCCGAACCCGTCGCCGATCCGGGTTGTCGAGGCGGCGAGCCCGGCGCAGAGGTCCCCCGCGAGACGGAGGCGGTCGCCGGCGCCGCAGAAGCGCATCGAGGCCGAAAGGTCCACCAGTGCCCAGACCTCGACGGCGTTGCGCATCTCGAAGCGCCGGACATGCACGCCCTCGAACGGGTCGCGCAGGCTCGCCCGCAGGTCGATCCGGCGGGCATCCGGCAGGGTGAGGAACGGAACCTGGTCCCGGAAGGTGCCCAGCCCGCCGGCCTCCTGGCCGCGATGCGCCCCGAAGCGGCGCCCCCTCGGGCGCCAGCGCGGCAGGTAGACGATGTCGGCCGAGGGCGCCCCGGTCATGGTGCCGGCACCGTCTCGAACACCGCCCGGCACAGCTCCGGGACGATCTCGGCACGGCGCATCTCGTGGACCGGCTCCAGGAAGATGCGGTGCGCCATCACCTCGGGGAAGACCGCCCGGATATCCTCCGGCACCAGCCAGTCCCGCCCTTCCAGCCAAGCGCGCACCCGGGCCGCCCGGACCAGGAAGGCGAGGCCGCGCGGCGAGGCGCCACCCTGGACCAGGCGCGTCATGTCGATCCCGGACAGCCGGATCCCGGCCTCTGCCGGGCGCACGAGCGCGTCCCAGAGCCCGACCACGTAGGTCTCGATCTCCGGGGATGCCTGGATCGCCACCTGGATCGCGCTGGCGATGGCGCCGAGGCGGGCCTGGTCGAGCACGCCCTCGGCCACCTCGCCGATCAGCCGGTCGGTGTCGTGGAAGCGCGGATCGAACACCAGCGCGCGCCTTGCCTCAGCGCCGCGGGGCGCGTCCATCCCGATCTCCATCAGGAAGCGGTCGCGGGCGGCGGCGGGCAGCTCGAAGGTCTCCTCGCGCTCGACCCGATTGCGGTCGGCGAAGACCTGGAGATTGGGGAACCGGTACTCCCGGGCGAAGGCCGAGACGCTGCGCTCCGCCATGATGCGCAGGAGCAGCGCATGGACCTGCGGGCGCGCCCGGTTGATCTCGTTGAAGAAGAACACCGCCAGGTCTTCGGCCTGCCGCAGGACCGGCCCCGGCTCGACCCGCGGACGGCCGTCTTCGGCAAGGTAGGTGTGGTAGATCAGGTCGGTCGGCATCATGTCGACCGTGCCCTCGACGCGCTCGTAGGCGCCGCCGAGGGCCCGGGCCACCGCCCGCAGCAGGGTGGTCTTGCCGACGCCGACATCGCCCTCCAGCATGACGTGGCCGCGGGCGAAGATCGCCGTGGTGACGAGGCGGATGACCCGCGCCTGGCCGACCACCGCCTTGGCGACCTCCGCCTCGAAGCGGGCGGCCGAAGCCCGCCAGTCGGTCAGCGTCGCGTCGCCGGGATGGAGCGTGTTCATCGCGCTGGTTCCGGGACAGGGTGGTGGGCCTCAGGGAGAGACCGGCGTGAGGCGCGCAACCGGCTCGGCCACGCGCGGCGAGATCGAGGACCGGACGCCTGTCGGCCTCCAGCTTTTCACCCTCGACCTCATCCTGGGATGCGTTCCCGAAGCGAAGGCCACGAGGGAGCCCTCCGGAAACCGCTGCGATCTCCGGAGCCCTCCTTCGTGACCCGGCGATCTTCGATCGCCGGGCATCTCAGGATGAGGGATAGATTTGGATCGTCGCGGCTCAGTTCGCAGAGATCTTGCTGACGTCGTACTCGAACTTGCCGGTCTTCTTGGCGTTCTCGATGCGCTTGCGGTTGCGCTCATCCATCTGCTTGATGGATTCCGCCTGCTTGCCGATTTCCTTGGGGTCGTGCTTCGGGTCGTACTTCGATCCCGCGACCTTCTCGGGGAAGCCGGGCTTCGGCTCCCAGCAATTGCCCGGCGCCTTGCAGGTCTGCCCGTCATAGGCCAGCGCCGGCAGGGCACTGAACGCCCCCGCGGCCACCATCGCGGCGGTGATCATGATTCTGTTGCGCATCGTCGACTCCTTGCGTTCGCTCCCAGGGCGGCCCGATGGGCCGTTCTTTGGCGCCGGCTCGGCCGGGCGCTGCTCCGCGCGGACGCTCACTCCAGCGGCTTGCACTGGCCGGGGGCGTCCTTTGCGAAAGTCTCGCCTTCCTTGAAAGGCGTGTAGTGTTTCTTCTGCTCGTCGGTCAGCCAGGCGGCATCCTGGACCGGGCCGGTATAGAGATGCCGGATCCACGCGATGACCTGCAGCGCCTCGTCGGGGTTCAGGTCCTCGTTGTGCGGGCCCATCATGCCGTTGGCGCCGCCCCAGATCGTCGCGAACAGGCCGGTATCTTCGGTGTTGGCGGGATAGGTCCAGTAATTGTCGTTGAGGCCGGGCCCGACCTTGCCCTCGGCGAGATGGCCATGGCAGCCGGAGCAGGAGGTCAGGTACAGGCTCTCGCCGTTGCGCAGGCACGCCTTGTCGTCGATGTACAGGTTCTTCCCATTCTGGAAGAAGGTCTGGACCGCCTTGGTATCGCGCCCGCCCGGCTTGCCCTCGGCGAGGTCGAGCGGCTCCCCGGTGATGGTATTGCGGAAGATCAGGCCGGATTGCGGCCCCGATTGCGGCTGGGCCATCACGGCGGCCGCGCAGAGCGCCGAGGCGGCGCCGGCCAGGATCATCAACCGGATACGTGGAGTCTTCGTCATCTCACATTCGCTTCACGGGGACTGGGTCGCGCGGCGCTCGCTCGCCGGCCGCGCGGCGAGGTTCAGTTGGTGGCCACCGGCACGCCGTCCTGCTTCAGGATCGCGTCGATCCGGGGCTTGGCCGCGACGATGGCGGCGTCGAGGGCGTCGCGGAGCGCCGTGTCGTCCCGGCGCACGCCCATGGACTGGTCGAAGCTCTGCGGCATCTTGCGGCCGTCGCTGCTCACCGTGTCGTTGGGCACGAGCGTCATGCGCAGGGGCACGGTCGAGTCCTTGACGTAGCGGGCCACGTCGGGGGCGAAGGCGACGCCCACATCCGCCTTGTCGTTGGCGACCTCGCTGACGATGCGGGCCGGATCGATCTGCGTGTACTGGTTGCGCGGCGCCCGGAAGCCGACCAGCGAGTAGAGGTAGGCCATGTCCTCCTCGTAGCGGCCGATATCCTTCAGCATCGCCTCGCCCGGCGAGCCCAGCGGGACGACCATGTGGTCGACCGTCTTGAGGCGCGGGTCCGACCATGACTTTACGTCGAGGTCCTTGTCGGCGCGGGTGATGAAGACGTAGCCGCTGCGGTAATAGGGCTTGGTGGTCAGCACCCGCGGGTCGTCGCTGTCGAGCCCGACCACCACGTCGCAGGTCCGCTTCTCCAGCCCGTCGCGCACCAGGTAGATCGCCGGCTTGTCGAGCCAGACGAACACCGGCTTGCGCCCCATCGCCTCCGCCACCGCGGCCGCGACGCGGTTCTCGAGCCCGGAGCCGTCCCGCAGGGACAGCGGCGGCTGCTTCTCGGAGGCGCAGATCCGCAGGATGGACGGGTCGGCCTTGGGCGCGACCGGAGCCTTGCCGGGCGCGGACTGGATGGCCTGGGCCTCGGATTCCTGAGCCCGGGCGTTCTGGGCCGGGATCGCCAGGGCGAGTAGAGCCGCGGCGCAGGTCGCCGCGCGAAGGAGTCCGCCGAGGAGCGGCATGTTTCGATCCCTCAATGCATGTCTTGAGCTGGCCGGGGGCTCCGCCGCTCTTGAGCGGGCGGGGGGCTCCGCCGCCCCGAGCGGGCGGCGGAGCGGTCGCGCTACGGGGCGCGGCTCACTTTGCGGCGTGCTGCGCGTACTCGCCGACGTTCGGGTCGTCGTAGGGGCCCTTGCCGTCCAGCGAGAACACCACCACGCCGCCGCCCATCTGGGTGTAGTTGGCGAGTTTCTTGAAGGCGCCGACCGCGCCGAGGCCGGCGGTCGGATCCTGCAGGTCGAACACCAGGCCCACACCCGGCCAGCCGCCGACGCCGTAGTAGATGGCGACGTACTGGGTGCCCTTGTGGGTGTAGGTGATCGGGTAGCCGATCGCCCCGGACGGCAGCTTGAACTTCCAGAGCAGGTCGCCGTTGTCGGAGTCGCGGGCCTTGATGAAGCCGTCGAGCGTCCCGTACAGGACGAGGCTCCCGGCGGTGGCGGTGGTGCCGCCCCAGACCGCGAAGCGCTCCATCTTCTCCCAGTTGAACTTGCCCGTGATCGCGTTGTAGCTCTTGATCTGGCCAAGACCTTCGTAGTTCTGCCGGTCACCCTTCGGACCCGGATACATGTTCAGCGTCGCGCCGACGAAGAACTGGCCGGCCCGGTAGGGCAGCATGAAGGGCTCCCAATCCATGCAGATGTGATTGATGCCCATGTAGAAGGCTTGGCGCTTCGGGTCGTAGGAATCGTGCCCCTGGTTGTGGTAGCCCATCGCCGAGGGACAGATGTCCTTGGCGAGGTGATCCATCCGGGTGCCGTATTCCGGGTCGCGCACCGGCGTGCCGGACTTCAGGTCCACCGACTTGAACACGTTGACGGTGTCGTCGATCTTGTTGGCCGTGACCAGAGAGCCGTCCGTGCGGTCGAGGGTGTAGACGATGCCGTTGCGGTCCGGGTGGGTGAGGAGCTTCCTCATCTTCCCGTGCTTGTCCTTCTGCTCGGACAGCATCATCACGTTGACGCCGGCATAGTCCCACTCGTCGTGGGGCGTCTTCTGGTAGCCGAAATGTGCCTCGCCGGTGTCCACGTCCCGGCCGAAGATCGTCATCGTCCACTTGTTGTCGCCCGGACGCATGGTCTCGTTCCAGGGCGCCGGGTTGCCGGTGCCGAAGTAGATCATGTTGGTGCCCGGATCGTAGGCGTACCAGCCCCAGTTGGTGCCGCCGCCGATCTTCCAGGCGTCGCCCTCCCAGGTGGAGGTGCCCAGGCCCTTCTGGCCGTAATGTGCGTTCTTGATGTTGAAGTCCTTGGCGAGCAGCAGGTCCTCGTCCGGGCCGGTCGCGTAGGCCCGCCAGACCTGGGCGCCTGTCTTCACGTCGTAGGCCGTGAGGTAGCCGCGCACGCCGAGCTCGGCGCCCGAGGAGCCGATGATCACCTTGTCCTTCACCACGTAGGGGGCGATCGTCAGCGTCGAGCCGACCTTGATGTCGGAGTTCTCGACCTTCCAGACGGTCTCGCCGGTCTGCGCGTTCAGCGCCATGACGTTGCCGTCGAGCAGGGTCTTCAGGATCAGCGCCGGCGTCTTGCCGTCGCCCGGCCAGTAGGCCAGCCCGCGGTTGACGAGGTCGCAGCAGGCGACCGACCGGGCGGCCGGGTTCTGCTTCGGCTTGTCCTGCCACAGGATCTTGCCCGGATCGTCGAGATCGAGCGCGAAGGTGTTGTTGGGGAACGAGGTGTGGACGTACATCTTCCCGTCGACGACCAGGGGCGCGCCCTCGTGGCCGTTGAGCAGGCCGGTCGAGAAGGTCCAGGCCGGCTTCAGCTGCTTGACGTTCGTCTTGTTGATCTGCGTCAGGTCGCTGTAATTGTCGGAGTCGTAGTTCTTACCGGGCATCACCCAGTTGTCGCCGCTTTTCGACTGCTCGATGAGCTTGTCGTTGGCGAAAGCCGCGCTCGTAAGGCCGACCGGCGCCAGTGCCAGGATCGCCAGGGCCGAGACGGAACTCGCTAGCCTTCTCATGGATGCATCTCCTCGCCAGGCCGCCTCGCCGTTGGGCTGCGCGGCTATTGATTGTTGCAGTGCAAGATCGATCGCGGTCGGTCGCATCGATAGTCAGCTTTATTTGCGACTTAGAGACATTCGACCTTTATGATCTGCTTATTAAGATCTTGTCACCTTTCAGTTTTATGCGCCAATGCCCGATGATGTCTTCAGGCAAGCTGACATTTGTTGTCGGGATAATTTGGCAATGCCGCCGGGCAGGGTCGTAATACGTTCGGCCCGCTTGACCGCGCCCCGGTGCCTGCCCACAACAGTGTTCCCGGCCGGGCCTGCCCTCGGCCTCCAGTTTTCGGGGCCGACGGATGGGCTCGATACGGTCCAGAGCGCTGTCTGCCGCCAAAAGGCCGGTCGCCCGAAAGGCCGACCGCCGGGCTCCGGGCCGGTGCGGAATCGGGCTGCTCGTGGCAGGACTGGCGCTTGCCGGTGTGGCCCGGGCCGAACAGCCGCAGGCGACCCGTTCGCAGGACCGGGCCGGTCCGTCTCGGCGGCTGGCAGCCCTCTACCCGCAGGACGGACGCCGCGACCTCACCGGGGGCGACTTCGACCGCTTCAGGGGGGCCGGCATCCTGTGGTGCCGCAGCCGCGACGGGGTGCCGCAAAAGGCCGCGGCGGCCTGGCTGATCGGAGATCCGTCGACCGTGGTGCTGAACGCCCACAATTTCCGCGACCGCCGCCTGGCGGTCACGCGCTCGGTGGCGGATTGCTACTTCCAGATCGGCGGCCGCAATTACGATTTCGAGCCCGACAGCCTGGTGCTGGGAACCGCCCCCGGGGCGGACGGCCTGCACATCACCGACGATTGGGCGATCCTGCGGCTGACCCGGCCGGCCGAGGCCGTCCCGCAGCCGCTGCCCGATCCGCCGGATCTGCCGATCGGGGACATCGCCCTGCCGGTGACCATGGTGTCCCCGGCCGGCCACGGCAATTATCGGGGCCCGAACAGCCTGGAGCGCTGCGCGATCCGCCGGATCGACCAGCCGAGCGAAGATGCGATCCGGCGCGCGCGCCATGATTGCAACGACGGCTACGGCGGATCGGGCTCAGGCCTGTTCGACGAGGCTGGCCGCCTCATCGCGCTTCAAAGCGCATCCCTGGCGATGAATTCCCGCAGCCGGTTCGACATCGAGTTCCACTACGGCTCCGCCCTGCTCTTCGAAGGCGGCCTTTTGGCCGCCCTCCGCGGCCGCGCGGAGGCGGGCGGGCGCCGGTAAGGGCGCCGCCGGGGCGTCAGCGCCGCATCATTTGCGCTGCCCGGTGGGGTTCGGGGTCGCGGAGGTGTCGGGCGCCACCGCAGGATTGATGGGCGTGACCATCGACCAACGTCCGGCGATCGCGATGATCCCGGCGAACAGGGCGACGAAGATGCCGATGAGAATGAGGCGCTTCATGAGGCTGGCTTGCGACGTCCGGGCGAGTTGAGACCAGCGGAAAACGGCGCGGGGCCGGCGATCGATCCGCGCTGCGACGCCGCCGCGCGGCCCGTCCCGGGCCGAGGCTCACTGCGGCTGCCGCGCCTCGCGGGCGAGCGGCGGCGCGGAAACCGGGCTCCCGGCATTCGAGGGCGCGCGCAAACGGACCAGCGCGGCCCCGGCCTGCTGAGCCAGCGTCTCGATCCGACAGACCGTCGCGTCGTCCGGGATCACCGAGGCGCACCAATAGGCACCCAGCGCGGCGCTCGGTTCGGGTGACCCGATCGGCACCATCACGAGGCTGCGCATCGACGTGGTGCGGTAGGCCTCGGCCGGCAATCGTGCATCGACCTCGATATCCGGAACCACGGCGGTCTGGTCGTTGAGCATCGCCCAGCCGGAGATGCAGGCGGTGAGCGGGAACCGGCGGCCACACCAGAGCGGCTCGATCGCGTCCTCCGCGGCGTAGAAGCAGAACTCGCCCTCGCGCAGGACAACGGCGATCCCGTCGGAGCCGACGATGTCCCGCGCCGTCTCGCGCAGGATGGACACGACGTCCGCGATGGAACGGGCAACCGCCAGGCGGTCGGTTGCCCGCGCCAGCCCATGATCGGGCGGGAAATGGGCTTCTGACATGCCTCGAAACTACGGGACGCGACCCGGATCGTCCACGCCGCGCGTGACGGGCACCGCCGGCCGGCCCCGCGCGGTGCCATCCGTGGGGCCGGGTGCTCGCCGCCCGCTTCACGGTGCAATCTGCAGGCGACGCGACCGCGGACGCGGCCCCGGGCGCCGACCTGCGAATGTTGCCGCAGGTTAACAACCGTCCGCCCTCCGTAGTGTGGAGGAATAGTTCTATCGGCCGGCAGCTCTGGCCCAATAATGCGAGATGCTGGGGCTTCGACTGCCCTTGATGTGTGCCAGCGCACGTTTTCTACCGCCGGTTCGGAGCCTTGGCGGGCGCTGTTGCAAAGCTGCACTATCGCGTCGGGCCGTCCTCACGTCCTGTCGTCCGGCACATCCCGATCAACGGGAGATTGAGGACCAGATGATCAAGAAGCTTCTTCTCGCGAGCGCCGCCACGGCCCTCCTGACCGGCGCCGCCTCGGCCGCCGACCTGCCGCGCCGCGCCGCCCCGCCGCCCGTGTTCACCCCGGTGCCGGTGTTCACCTGGACCGGCTTCT
>NZ_VRVA01000046.1:0-39730 GCF_008039945.1 Methylobacterium sp. WL64 | reverse complement strand
CCTCGCGGCCCGCGGGACCGGGCATACCGGCCCAACGCGCCGCGACGGGCGGGCGATCCCGCCCGGGGCCCGGCCCGGCGGGCATCCGGAGCCGACGGCGCGGCTGGAGCGGGGGCCGTACTGGACTTCGTCCCGCAGACCGGGCGCCGATGATGCCGGAACTATTTCGTGTTCGTCGATCTCTTCGGTATCGGCGCTGTTCTTGCTAGAGACCTTCTGTTTTCAGTCGATTTTAGTGTCTTGCTTGATCATCAATAAAATTATTGACACTTCTACGGCAGTTACGCTATGAACCGCACTGAAGCCGTCATGCGCTGCCCAAGATTCTGCGTACTATATCGTCAGAAACGCGGTGTAGTCGCAGATCAGAGTGAGTCCGTAGGCTGCGTTCAGCCGTAGAAAACTCGGCTCTGCTGCCGAGGGTTCTGGTTTGTTCCGGATGAGCCGCCCGCGGACCTCCGGTGTTCATGATCTCAACGTCATGATAGCTGGATAGCTGGAGTACGGTCGCCGCTGCGGCGGTGCCCTGCCGGGCCGGGCCCGCGCGACGGGGCCTCACGCGCAACACGGGTCGGGACGGCCATCGTCCGGCGCTGCGACGATCGTCGCGGGGACCGGGCCCGAGATCGACAGGCAGGAGACGCATGGATCCCCAAGGAATGGATCCCCAAGGAATGGACCCCCCGGGAATGGATCCGACAGTCATCGATTCCCCAGGCTCCCTACAGGGATCGGAGACCGCACCGCGCCGGAGCGCCCAGCCGCGCATCCTCGCGGTGGCGGTGCAGAAGGGCGGCACCGGCAAGACCACGCTGGCGGCCTCTCTGGCCGTCGCGGCGGCGCAGGCGGGCGAGCGCGTGACCGCCCTCGATCTCGATCCGCAGGGCTCGCTGGCCGGCTGGGGAGCGCTGCGCGACAGCGACGCCGTCGCGGTCGACCGGATCCAGCCCTGGGAGATCGCCCAGCTCCCGGAGATCCTGGACATCCTCGCCCAGCAGGGCACCACCCTCGTGGTCCTCGACACCGCCGGCAGCGCGGCCGGACTGGCGCCGGCCCTGAATGAAGGGCGCGGATTTCGTGCTGATGCCGGTGCGGCCCTCGCGCCTCGACATCGTGGCCGCGCGCCCGACGCTCCAGGCCCTGATGGCGCTCGGCCTGCGCGGCCGGTTCGCCCTGGTGCTGAACCAGTGCCCGCCGCCGCCCTCGCCCCGCACCAGCGCCTATGCCGCGCAGTTGCGGGCGCTGGGCGTGCTGGCCGAGCCCGGCATCATCCACCGGGTCGACCATCAGGACGCCCTGGCGACCGGGCTCGGCGTCACGGAATACGCCCCCGCGAGCCCCGCCGCCGAGGAGATCCGGGCCCTGTGGGCCTGGATCGACGCCAAGATGCAGGCGCCCGGCCCCCGTGCTCAGCCCTGAGCGAGCGCCGCGAGGATCCGCGCCCAGGAGCGCGTGCCCTTGTGGAAGCTCGTCAGGTCGTACTTCTCGTTGGGCGAGTGGATCCGGTCGTCGTCCAGGCCGAAGCCGATCAGCAGCGTGTCGCGATCGAGCAGCCGCTTGAAGTCGCCGACGATCGGGATCGAGCCGCCGGCCCCCACGGTCACGGCCGGCACGCCCCATTCCTCGGCCAGCGCCGCCTTGGCGGCCCCGAGCTGCGGCATGTCGAAGGGCAGGCTGATCGCCCGCGAGCCCTTGTAGGTGATGACCTGGACCGTGCAGTCCGCCGGCACCCGCGCACGCACGAAGGCCTCGAACCGTTCGGCCAGAACCTTCGGATCCTGGTCGTCCACGAGGCGGAACGAGATCTTGGCCGAGGCGGTCGAGGCGATCACGGTCTTGGTGCCCTCGCCGGTATAACCGCCGATGATGCCGTTGGCGTCGCAGGACGGGCGCGACTGCACCAGCTCAATCGGCATCCGCCCGCGCTCCCCGGCCGGCTCCTTCAGGCCGATCGGCCCGAGCAGGGCCTCGGGCGTCAGGCCGAGGCCGCGCCACTGCTCCAGCACCTCGGGCGGCCGCTCGTGCACGCCGTCGTAGAAGCCCGGGATCGTCACCCGCCCATCGGAATCGTGCAGGTCCGCGATGATCTTGGCGAGCACGTGGATCGGGTTGCGCGCGGCCCCGCCGAAGAAGCCCGAATGCAGGTCGCGGTCGGCGCAGGTGACCTTCACCTCGAAATACGCGAGCCCGCGGAGCGACGAGGTGATCGCCGGCGTGGACCGGTCCCACATGCCGGTGTCGCAGACCAGCACCACGTCGCAGCCGAGCTTCTCGCGATTCTGAGCGACCCATTCGGGAAGCCCTTGCGAGCCGCTTTCTTCCGCCCCCTCGATCAGGATCGTGACGCCGCAGGGCAGCTCGCCGCTCATGGCGATGTAGGCCCGGCACGCCTCCACGAAGGTCATGACCTGACCCTTGTCGTCGGAGGCGCCGCGCCCGACGATCTTCTTACCGCCCTGGCCGTCGTTCGCGATGTGCGGCTCGAAGGGCGGCGTCTTCCACAGGTCGAGCGGATCGACCGGCTGCACGTCGTAATGGCCGTAGAACAGCACGTGCGGCGCACCGGGCTTCGGCTTGGTCGCGAGCACCACCGGGTGCAGCGAGGTGTCCTCCACGGAGGTCTCGAAGCCGAGCGCCGTGAGGTCCTGGGCGAGCCACGCGGCGGCGGCGCGGCAATCGCCGGCATAGGCGGGGTCGGTCGAGATCGACGGGATGCGCAGGAAGGCGAACAGCCGCTCGAGGGCGTTCTCCAGGTCCGTGTCGATGTCGTTGAGGATCGCGTCGAGCGCGGCCATCGGGGGCTCCGGGGTGCGGCGGGGACTCTGCCCGTCGAGGGTTACCCGAGGCGAGGCGGGCGCCGCAACGCCTGGATCGCCCGAGACTGAGACCGTTCGTCGGCGGAACGGGAGCAGATTGGAATGGTTATCGACAGGACCGGCGACTCGGCATTCTGGCGGCATCCTGGCAGCACTTGCCCGCCGCCGCCCGTTGCCGCCCTGACCGATCCGTTTCCCGCCCGGCCCCGCGGCCGGCCCAGATCGTGGACGACAGCATGCTTCTCGAACACAGTCCGCCGGTGCGGGCCGATACCGGCCTCGACATCACCCTGACGATCAACGGGCAGCGCCGGGAACTCCAGGTCGCGCCCTGGACCACCCTTCTCGATCTGCTGCGCGAGAAACTCGACCTCACCGGCACCAAGAAGGGCTGCGACCATGGCCAGTGCGGCGCCTGCACGGTGCTGGTCAACGGCACCCGGGTGAATGCCTGCCTGACGCTGGCGGTGATGAAGGACGGCGCCGAGATCACCACGGTCGAGGGTCTCGCCGGGCTCGGCGACCGCGGCGGCAGCAACGCGCTGCACCCGATCCAGGAGGCGTTCATCGAGCACGACGCCTTCCAGTGCGGCTACTGCACCCCCGGCCAGCTTTGCTCCTCGGTCGGGATGATGAACGAGGGCCATGCGACGTCGCGTGAGGAAATCCGCGAGGCGATGAGCGGCAATCTCTGCCGCTGCGGCGCCTACACCAACATCGTCGACGCCATCGAGGACGTGATGCAGGGAGCCGGCCGATGAACCGCTTCGATTATGTCCGCGCCGGCACGGTGGCGGAGGCGGTCCAGGCCTACGGGGCGGGCGCGCGGTTCATCGCGGGCGGCACCAACCTGATCGACCTGATGAAGTACGACGTCGAGAAGCCGGGCCGGCTGATCGACATCACCCGGCTGCCGCTGGACGCCATCGAGGCCCACGAAAACGGCCTGCGGCTCGGCGCGCTCGCCACCAACGCCAAGGTGGCCTACGACGAGCGGGTCACGGCGCAGTATCCGCTGCTGCGCAACGCCATCCTGGCCGGCGCCTCGGCGCAGCTGCGCAACGCCGCCTCCACGGGCGGCAACCTGCTGCAGCGGACCCGCTGCTACTATTTTTACGACACGGCCACGCCCTGCAACAAGCGCGAGCCCGGCTCCGGCTGCCCGGCGATCGGCGGCGTCAACCGCATCCACGCGATCTTCGGGGCCAGCGAATCCTGCATCGCCACCCACCCGTCCGACATGTGCGTCGCCCTCGCGGCGCTCGAGGCGACGGTCCGGGTCAGCGGGCCGCAGGGCGAGCGTACGATCCCGTTCGCGGACTTCCACCGGCTGCCCGGCGATAGCCCGGAGATCGACACCAACCTCACCCCCGGCGAGATCGTCGTCTCGGTCGACCTGCCCGCCAGCAAGTTCCCGCAGCACTACACCTACCTGAAGCTGCGCGACCGGCTGTCCTACGCCTTCGCGCTGGTCTCCGTGGCGGCGGGCGTCGAACTCGACGGCGACACGGTCAAGACCGCCCGGCTGGCGCTCGGCGGCGTCGCCCACAAGCCTTGGCGCAACCGCGAGGCCGAGGCCCTGCTCGAGGGCAAACCCGCCACCCGCGAGAGCTTCCAGCAGGCGGCCGACCTCATCGTCTCCGAGGCCAAGCCGCAATCGGCCAACGGCTTCAAGATCGAACTCGCCCGGCGGGCCATCGTGCGCGGCCTCGAACAGGCCGCTGCCGGCACGCCCCAGTCGCTCAGCGACAAGCGCATCCAGTAGGCACCCGCAGATGACCCAGACCTTCAGCTCCACCGGCCGCGACACCTTCGTCGGCAGCCCGCGCAGCCGCATCGACGGACCCGCCAAGGTCACCGGCCTCGCCAAATACGCCGGCGAGTTCGCCGCCCCGGACCTCGCCTACGGCACGGTCGTGTCGAGCGCCATCGCCAAGGGCCGGATCGTGGCGATCGACTCCGCCGAGGCCGAGGCGGTGCCGGGCGTCCTCAAGGTGATCACCCACGAGAACCGGCCGCGCACCGCCTGGCGCGACAAGAACTTCCAGGATGCGGTGGCGCCCCCCGGCTCGCCGTTCCGCGCCCTCTACGACGACCTGATCGTGTTCAGCGGGCAGCCGGTCGCCCTGGTGGTGGCCGAGGATTTCGAGACCGCCCGCTACGCGGCCTCGCTGATCCAGGTCCGCTACGAGGCCCAGGAGCCCGTCACCGACATCACGGCCGCGCGCGGCGACGCCTACGAGCCGCCCTACAAGCGCGAGGGCATCAAGCCGCCGCCGGAGCCGTGGGGCGATGCCGACCAGGCGTTCGGCCGCGCGCCGATCCGCGTGCAGGGCGGCTACACGCTCGCCAACGAGCACCACAACCCGATGGAGCCGCACGCCACCACGGTGGTGGTCGAGGAGGACGGGACCTACACGGTCTACGACAAGATCCAGGGCGTCTCGAACAGCCACCAGTATCTCGCCAACGTGTTCGGCCTGAAGCCCGATCAGGTCCGGGTGCTCAACCCCTATCTTGGCGGCGGCTTCGGCTCGGGCCTGCGCCCGCAATACCAGGCCTTCCTGGCGATGCTGGCCGCCCAGGAGTTGAAGCGCTCTGTCCGGGTGACCCTGACCCGCGACCAGATGTGGTCCTTCACCTACCGGAGCGAGGCGCTGCAGACCGTCTCCCTCGGCGCCGAGCGCGACGGCACCCTGACGGCGCTCCGGCACGATGCCGTGCAGGGCACGTCGCACTTCGAGGATTACCAGGAGGTCGTCGTCAACTGGTCGGGCGTGCTCTACCGCTGCGATAACGTCGCCCTGACCTATCGGATCGCGAAGCTCGACACTGCCACCCCGGGTGACATGCGCGCGCCCGGCGCCGTCACGGGCGTCTTCGCCATCGAGACCGCCATGGACGAGCTCGCCTACGCGACCGGGATGGACCCGATCGCGTTGCGGTTGAAGAACTACGCGGTCTCGGACGCCACCGCCGAGGGCAAGCCGTTCGGCTCGAAGGAGCTGAAGGCCTGCTTCACGCAAGGCGCCGAGCGCTTCGGCTGGTCCAGGCGCAGCCCGGAGCCGCGCTCCATGCGCGAGGGCCGCGAACTCGTCGGCTGGGGCGTCGCCACGGGCGTCTGGGAATCGATGATGATGCAGTCGAACGCCATCGCGACCCTGACCGCCGACGGCCGGCTGACGGTGGGCAACTCCACCGGCGACATCGGCACCGGCACCTACACGATCCTGACCCAGATCGCCGCCGACACCCTGGGCCTGCCCATGGAATCGGTCACCACCAAGCTCGGCGACACGCGCCTGCCCGAGGCGCCGCTCGCTGGCGGCTCCTGGACGGCGGCCTCCTCCGGCACCGCCGTGATGAAGGCCTGCCGCAACGTCGGCGAGCAGGTGTTCAAGCTGGCCCGCGGGCTGGAGAACTCGCCGCTCGCCAATGTCGACTTCGACCGCGCCGTGTTCTCGGACGGCCGCATCTCGGTGGCGGGCGATCCCGGCCGCAGCGTCTCGATGGTCGACGTGATGCGGGCCGCCGGCATCGACAAGGTCGAGGCGGTCGAGGAGGCGGGCCCCGACAAGGACTTCAACGACACCTACCAGGCCTACACCCACTCGGCGATCTTCGTGGAGGTCAAGGTCGACGAGGAGCTGGGCCAGATCCGGCTCACCCGGGTGGTGTCGGCGATTGCGGCCGGCAAGATCCTCAACCCCAAGACCGCGCGCAGCCAGATCCTGGGCGGCGTGGTGATGGGGATCGGCTCGGCCCTCGAGGAGGAGTCGATGCTCGACCACCGCCTCGGCCGGTTCATGAACCACAATCTCGGCGAGTATCACGTGCCGGTCCACGCCGACATCCAGGATATCGACGTGATCTTCGTGGACGAGGAGGACAAGGCTAACCCGCTCGGCGTGAAGGGGCTGGGGGAGATCGGCATCGTCGGCACCGCGGCGGCGATCACCAACGCGGTGTTCCACGCCACCGGCAAGCGCGTGCGCGACCTGCCGATCACGATCGACAAGCTGCTGTGACTGGGGACAGCCGATGTTTCCCGTGAAACATCGGCTGCTTTTTTAACCAGGAGGCCGGCCGCATACGCTGCGCGGCCGGCCTTTTCTATGCCTGCAGCTTTGCGGTACCTCTTGGCATTCCGAGCGTCACCGAGGCGACCGTCCGCGGTGCCCGACGTTTACGTCGTATTGACAACGTAGGTGCGCGCTCGCACCTTTCGCGTATGTCGAAAGTCCGCGCGACCATCGCCGAAACCTCCGATGCTCTGCCAATGGCTGCGGCTTCGCGTGAGACCAAGGGCAGCATCAATCTGCGGATCGAGGCCGGGACCCGCCAACTCATCGATGATGCGGCGGCGATCCTGGGCAAGACGCGCACGGAGTTCATGGTCGAGAGCGCCCGGCGACAGGCAGTCGACGTCCTGCTGGACCGGCGGCTGTACGCGCTCGAACCCGCGGGCCACGACGCCTTCTTGCACGCGCTCGACCAGCCACCGCCCCCGGGTCCGAAGCTGACGGCGCTGATGCGGCGCGTTCCGGTCTGGCGGAGGTGACGGGCACGCCGAAGGGTGCCGAGCCGATCTTGTCGCCGCCCGAGCCTCTGGCGACAGGGCACGACGTGTCGGGCTTCGATTGCGGCGAGCCCGCGTTGAACGACTGGCTGCGCCATCGGGCCTTGAAGAACGAGAGTCGGTTCTCCCGCACCTACGTCGTCTGTCGGGGCAAACAGGTCGTGGCCTATGTCGGCATCGCTGCGGGCTCCGTGGAACGCGTGGCCGCTCCGGGCAGGCTTCGCCGAAACGCGCCGGATGTGGTTCCGGTCTCGGTGATCGGCCGGCTTGCCGTCAGCCGTGATCATGCCGGTCGGGAGCTCGGCACCGATCTGCTGGCCGACGCGCTGCGGCGGATCGCGCTGGCCTCGCGCAGCATCGGGATCGGCGCCCTGATGGTTCACGCCAAGGACGAGGCGGCCAAGCGCTTCTATCTGCGCTGCGCGGAGTTCGTCGCCTATCCCGAGGACAGCCGCACCCTGTTCCTACCGATCGAGACCGTGGTCGCGTCCTTCGGATAGCCCGAGGATCTCTAGGCCCGACTGCGCGCGAGGACCCCATGAACCATCTTCTGCAATCCTGGCGCTTCTGGGCCCTTGCCGCCGCCGGATTCGCGGCGCTGACCGCGATCCTCGCCAAGGTCGGGGTCGCGGGCGTGCAGTCGGATGTCGCGACCTTCGTGCGCACCTTGGTGATCGTCGCCTTCGCGGGCGCGATCGTGGTCGGCTCCGGCCAGACCGGGGGGCTCGTGCAGATCTCCGGCCGCAGCCTGGTCTTCCTGGTCCTATCGGGGCTCGCCACCGGGGCGTCGTGGCTGTGCTACTTTCGGGCGCTGTCGCTGGGCGATGCCGCCCGGGTCGCGCCGCTGGACAAGCTCAGCGTTGTGCTGGTCGCGATCCTGGGCGCCAGCCTGCTGGGCGAGACCCTGAGCCTCGCGGCCTGGGCCGGGGTCGGGCTGATCGCCGCCGGGGCTGCCCTGGTCGCCTCGGGCTGGTGATCGTCACGCGGTCGATGAGCGCCAGCGCACCGATCCGTTTACCCGTCGGGCGCATCCTGCCGGTCTCTTGCGAAGGAGACCTCCCATGGAATCGGTCTATCGCGGCTTCGAGACCTCGCTGCTCGGTCTCGCCCTCTGTCTCGGCCTCGCCGCCTGCCTGACGCTCGGCACCACGCCGATGCCGGGCGACGGCTTCGCCGTCACCCTGCCGATGGTCTCCGTGACCCTCGCGGGCCCCTGATCCGGGCGCTGTTACGCGGCACTCCGGGTCGCGCGGAACATGAAGCCGCGCGCCGTGTCGTCCATCTCGGCCTTGAAGGTGTGCCTGTCCTTCAGCCCCTGTGCGGCCACGGCGGCCGGGCGGGCGCTGATCGCGTCGAGGTGCCGCTTGACGTGGGGCAGGCCCGCGAAGGCGTCGTCGCCCAGCACGAACGGCACCATGCGGGCCCAGCCCCACACCGCCATGTCGACGATCGTGTAGGTTTCGCCCAGCACGTAGGTGCGGTCCGCGAGGCGCTGGTTCAGGATCTCCCAGTGGCGGCGCGCCTCGAAGGCGTAGCGCTCGGTGGCGTAGGCGCCGCCATCGGGGGCGAAGTGGCGGAAGTGGACGCACTGGCCGGAGAACGGCCCGATGCCGGTGGCCACGAACATCAGCCAGGACAGCATCTCGCCCCCATCCGGCTCGCCCTCGGGCAGGAACCGCCCGGTCTTGCCCGAGAGATAGAGCAGGATCGCGTTCGAATCGAACACCGTCACGTCGCCGTCGACGATGGTCGGCACCTTGCCGTTCGGGTTGAGCGCCGCGTAGGCGGGTTCGAACTGCTCGCCCTTGCGCGTATCCACCGGCACCGGCTCGTAGGGCAGGCCCAGCTCCTCCAGGCAGAGGGCGACCTTCATCGGGTTGGGGCTGAGATTGTAGAAGAATCGAATCACGGCGCTCTCCCTGACGCAGCGTCCCGAACGGCCGTCGGCGGCCCTCGGAACACGGCGATGCCAACCAAAACCGCCGCTCGCCCCTTCGGGATACCCGATCCGGCGCGACGGACGCGCGACGGTCGTCCGGGAGCGGGGCCGGCGCAAGCTGCGGCGATGCGGGGCGGCTATTCCGCCACGATCTTGTAGCTCCGGCCGGGCACCAGGGCGGCGCCGCGCTCCAGGCCGTTGAGGACCAGGAACCGGTCGAGCGGCCGGTCCGGCACCGCCATGCGGCGGGCGAGCTCCTCCGCGCTGGTCGAGCCGGCCTGGACCACCTGCAGCCGCAGGGGACGCAGCACCGCCTCCTCGGGGGGGACCGCCGCGAGGCTGGCGATCCAGGGCCGGAAGGCGGGATCCGGGTCGGTGGCGCCCTTGGCGGCCATGATCATCCGGACGGTGGTGTCGCCGATCCGGATCGCCGCCAGCCGGAAGGTCCAGTCCTTGCCCCGCGACAGCGCCAGGGCCGCCGGGTGGCCGCCGACCTCGCGGGTCTCGAACCCGGCCGGGTCGAGCGCGTCGTTCCAGCTGCCCTTCAGGGCCGCGTCGAGGGCCTGGCCGTCCTTCGCCTCGATCTGGTCGAACAGCAGGCGCCGGTTGCCGTCCGGCGTCGTGCCGAGCACCGCCGAGCGGGTGTTCTCCAGGACGAACCCCGCCGGCACGTCGAATGCGATGCCGAGCCCCGGATGGACGAAGCGGTGGCCGCGCACCGCGCCATCGCGCGGGTTGTCGCCGTACGGAAGCCCGTCCAGGGCGGCGAGGTAGGCTGCGCGGTCGTCGGCCCCGATCCCCGGGGCCCCGATCCGGCGCGCCGCCCGGGTGACCTGGGCGATGCGCTCGGCGGTGCCCGGGTGGGTCGCCAGCATGTCGGGTTCGCCCCCGGGGCCGGCGCCGGCCTTCAGGGCGGTGGAGCGGTTGAGCGCGGTGAGGAAGCGGCCGGCCGCGAACGGATCGTAGCCGGCCTTGGCCAGCGTGCGCACCCCGGTGGCGTCCGCCTCCAGTTCCTGCTCGCGGGAGAAGCGGGCGAGCGCGAAGCGGGACTGGTGCTGCAGCTGCGCGCCGGTATCGGGATCGTTCAGGACGTCGGCCACCACCCGGCTGACCAGCGCCGAGCGCAGCTCCAACTCGCTCCGGGCGGTCGCGTGGTTGAGGGTCACGTGCGCCATCTCGTGGGCCAGCACGGCCGCCGCCTCGGAGGTGTCGCTCGCCAGCGCCACCAGCCCGCGGGTGACGTAGAGCCGCCCGTTCGGCAGCGCGAAGGCGTTGACCACGGGCGAATCGAGCAGCGTCACCGCGTAGGTCTGGTCCGGCCGCTCGCTCGCCTTCACGAGACGGTCCGTGACCTCGGTGAGCATCCGCATCACGTTGGGTGCGCGCACCTCGCCTCCGAACGAGGCCACGAGCTTGAGGTGATCCGCGTCGGCGGCGCGCTCGCGCCCGGTGGTGCGCGGGGCCTCGGCGGGCACCCGGACTACGGCCGGCACCACCGGGCCGGCGGCCTGGTCGGCCACGCAGGCGCCGAGGGCGGCCAGCACCGCCACCCCGGCGCACGCCGTCGCCAAGCCGGCACAGGCCGTCACAACGCCGCGCAGGCGCTGCCCCGCCACCCGAAATCGCTCCGTGATCCCGCCCATCGCGATCAGCGCCGCAGCTCCCGTTCCCCCACCGGCTCGGCCTCGCGCCGGTCCGGTTCGCCCAGAACCTCGATGGCGTCGGCGGTAGCCTCCAGGGTCGGGCCGCGCCAGACCTCCAGGATGCCGCGGACCCGCACGCGCCGGCCTTCGAGCGATGCCGCACTCAAACCACGGGCACGCATCATTCGCCAAGTGCGTTTCGGTACCATGACCGTGAGGCCGTCCGCGCCGCGGGCCACGAAGTCGAGATAGGTGCGGGCGCTGCGCTCGCCGACATGGCCGATCTGGCCCTCCACCACGGCGAAGCGCCCGGCCAGCGCCCGGAGCGCCGGGCCGTCCGCGGCTTGCAGGACCGGGTCGCGCCACAAGCCGCGCTTGCTGTCCCGGGCCCCGGCCTCCACCGCGCGCAGGGCCGGGCGGCACAGGCCGTCGCGCTCGTTCGCGTCCGCGACGGCGAGCCCGGCACCGATCAGGCCGCCCGCGAGATCGATGTCGCCATCCGCGACTTGGCCATCCGCGACCTGGATGTCGGCCCGCTCCCGGCCCCAGCGGTCGGGCGGCCCGCGCGGGACCACGATCAGGCGCAGCCCCCGCCGGGCGTCCAGCCAGGCGCGCGCCGCCTCCGCGGCGTCCGGGGCGTCCGGCCAGCGCAGGGAATCGAGCACCGCCCGGGCACCGGAGCCGAGGCGGATCTCGCCCCGCAACCCGATCCCGTCGAGGGTCTCGGAGCGGGCCGGTCCCTGGCGGCAGTCTCCGGATTCCGAGCCCGCGGCTCCGGCCGGCCCGGCAAGGCCGCAGGCCGCCAGCACCAGCGCCGCCGCGCGGCACAGCCGCCACCCTGCCGTCGTCCGGATCATCGACCGCCTCCCGGATCGACCATGCTCCCGGATCGATCATGCCCCGGAACGCCGGCGCACGCACCGCGCGGTTGGCCTGTCCGGACGTTGATGCTATGGAAATCGCGGTCGTCTCCGTAGCTCAGCTGGACAGAGCACAGGTTTCCTAAACGGTCACAATTGGGCGTCGCGCCGGGAAACCACGCGACGGATCCGCTCAAAGTCGGGGAAAGCTTCCGGCGCCGGGACACCGGCGTCCTGCCGATCCCGAGCCAAGCCCGCCCGGCGCGAACGCGTCGGCGGGAAGGTGTAGAGACTAGACGGGCGGCACCTAACGGCCGGGCGCGAGCGCCGGCCCACGGTGAAGGGATAGTCCAGGCCACGAACGCGGCTCTCCGGGGGCGCGGCGGCGAAAGCCGAAGTGGTATGAAACCTGGGGTCGCAGGTTCGAGCCCTGCCGGGGACACCAGAATCCAGGTCGCGGACGTGTGTCCGGCGCTGCGCGGAAACGTTTACCGCGATGATGGCCCGCCGGTGACACGGACTCGCGATGCGGTTAAGCTTCGCCGCCCGAAATTCGCGGCAGGGGTAGGCAAGTTCTACATGGCGGGTCAGAAAACCGATCAGCGCGACGTGTATGTCGGTCAACGCATCGCCGAGCAGCGCCGGAAGGCGTCGCTGACGCAGCGCCGCGTCGCGCAGAGTTTCGGGATGTCGGCAGCACAGTTGCAGAAGTACGAGAAGGGCACCAACCGGATCAGCGCCGTCCATCTCGATATCTTCTCCCGGATGACCGGGGTGCCGATGGATTACTTCTTCAAGGGCATGCCGCGGAACGACGACTTCACGGCGCCGGGCTTCGCGGAGCCGGAGCAGGCCCCCTTGAGCGAGGGCGGCGGCCTGCAGGGCCTGGCCGAGATCGTCGGGCGTCACATCACCGAGCATTTCACCGAGGAAGCCCGCCGGGACGTCGCCGCCGCGATCCGCGCGCTGGACAATAAGCTCAACGGCTGATTGCTGAGGCGCGCCGCGGACGGGCGTTTTTTCACCCGTTTCGTGCGTTATAGCGGATCTGTTCGGCGATCCGCCTTGACCGTCCTCCGACCGGGTGCGAGAACCCCGACCCCATAAGGGTCGAACGCCGCGATCGCGACGGCGTACCCGTGATCGGGATCCGTCCAGATGCCGCGTTCCAACTACCTGTTCACCAGTGAGTCGGTCTCCGAGGGCCATCCCGACAAGGTCAGCGACCGCATCTCCGATACGGTGGTGGACGCCTACATCGCGGCGATGCCGGAGGCCCGGCTCGGGGTCGAGACCATGACCACCACGAACCGCGTCGTCATCGCGGGCGAGGTGCGCGGCCCGGATTCGGTGACCTTCGAGAACCTCGAGGAGCTGACCCGCCAGGCCGTGAAGGACATCGGCTACGAGCAGGACGGCTTCCACTGGAAGCACAACGAGGTCGCGATCTACCTCCACGCCCAGTCCGCCGACATCGCCCAGGGCGTCGACGCGGCCGGCAACAAGGACGAGGGCGCGGGCGACCAGGGCATCATGTTCGGCTACGCCGCCGACGAGACCCCGGAGCTGATGCCGGCGCCGCTGTTCTACGCCCACAAGATCCTCAAGGACCTCGCCGACGCCCGCAAGAAGGGCGAGGGCGATGCCGCCAAGCTCGGGCCCGACGCCAAGAGCCAGGTCACGGTCCGCTACGAGAACGGCCGCCCGGTCGAGGCGACTCAGATCGTGCTCTCCACCCAGCATCTCGACGAGTCCCTGGACTCGGCCGACGTGCGCGCCATCGTCGAGCCCTACATCCGGGCGGCCCTGCCGCAGGGCTGGGTCAACGAGGGCACCGTCTGGCACGTCAACCCGACCGGCAAGTTCGTGATTGGCGGCCCGGACGGCGATTGCGGCCTCACCGGCCGCAAGATCATCGTCGACACCTACGGCGGCGCGGCTCCGCACGGCGGCGGCGCCTTCTCGGGCAAGGATCCGACCAAGGTCGACCGCTCGGCGGCCTACGCGGCCCGCTACCTCGCCAAGAACGTGGTCGCGGCCGGGCTGGCGCGGCGCGCCACGATCCAGCTCGCCTACGCGATCGGCGTCTCCAAGCCGCTGTCGATCTACGTCGACCTGCACGGCACCGGCCAGGTCGACGAGGCCAAGCTCGAATCCGTCCTGATGGACGCCATGGACCTGTCGCCCCGCGGCATCCGCACGGCGCTCGGCCTGAACAAGCCGATCTACGCCCGCACCGCGGCCTACGGCCATTTCGGCCGCGCCCCCGAGGCCGATGGCGGCTTCTCCTGGGAGCGCACCGACCTCGCTCAGAAGCTGAAGTCGGCGCTGTCGTAAGGCAGCCCGCGCTCCAGCGCCGAACCACCCGCCAGCGCGTCGTCCTCCATCCGGGACGGCGCGCTGGCGCTTTCGTGAGTCCCGGTTTCGAAAGGTCTTGGACCTTTCGCGGGTCCAGGGCAGAGCCCTGCTTCGGGGTCGTGAGCCCCTGGAACCCCGTCCCCGCCCGGTGCGCGGACGACGCGTTGGTAATCGATGTCTGACCTCAACGGACGGCCCGGCCATGAGGCCGACGAGCCGGAGCGCGCCTTCTTCGGGCGGCGCAAGGGCAAGCGCCTGCGCGGCCTGCAGGAGCGGCGCCTCGCCGAGCTTCTGCCGGCGCTCCGCGTCGATCTCCCGGCGGACGACGGCCCGCTCGATCCGCGCACGCTGTTCCCGACCCTCGGCGGCGCGCCGGAGGCGGTCTGGCTCGAGATCGGCTTCGGCGGCGGCGAGCACCTCGCCGCCCAGGCCGAGGCGCATCCCGGGATCGGGATCATCGGCGCGGAGCCGTTCGTCAACGGCGTGGTCAAGCTGCTGGCCGCGATCGAGGCGCGGTCCTTGCGCAACGTGCGCATCCGCGACGAGGACGTCACCGCCCTGCTGGCGGGCCTGCCGGACGCCTGCCTGGACCGGGTCTACCTGCTCTATCCCGATCCCTGGCCGAAGCGCCGCCAGCGCAAGCGCCGCTTCGTCTCGGACGCCTCCCTGGCGGAGATCGGCCGCGTCCTGAAGGATGGCGGCCTGTTCCGCTTCGCCAGCGACATCGACGACTACGCCGGCTGGACCCTGGTCCGGGCCGCCCGCTGCCCGGTCCTGACCTGGACGGCATCGGACGCGCGCGACTGGACCCGGCCGTTCCCGGGCTGGCCCGGGACCCGCTACGAGGCGAAGGCGCTGGCGGCGGGGCGGCGCCCGACCTATCTGGAGTTCTCCCGCGGGCCGCGCTGAGCGGACGGGTCGCCGCAGCTGAAGCGGGACGCCTTGCCACGGCCACGCTCGGACGCCATCCTGCGGCGCCTTCGCGGTCGGGACCGCGGCAGGGGGGCATCTCGTGCGGGAGCGCGCCGCGGCGCGTTCGAGGGTTTTTCCGAGTGGGCGAGAGCGTGGGGCAGGACCCGGCGACGGACGACCCGTATCGCGCGGGCTTCGACGATGCCGCGATCGGCCTCGTCGTGCTCTCAGTGGACGCGGCGGCGATCGACGCGGCCAACCGGGTTCTGCATGACCTGCTCGGCTGGCCGCCGGGCAGCCTGGCCGGCAGCGCCACCGCGGATCTGCTCGCGGAGGACGGGCCCGAGGGTCTGGATGACGGCATCCAGGGCTGGCGCCGGGCGGACGGGACCGCGATCGACGTGCGGGTGCGGCGCTCCGGCCGGACCCTCGTGGTCGAGGCCGCGGACGCGGACGCGGCCGCGCATTCCGAGGCGAACCGCGAGGCGCTGGCGACCGCCGGCCTCGGCGAATGGCGCTGGGACCGGGCGACAGGCCTGCTGACCCTGTCGCGCCGGGCCGCCCGGATCCTGGGGCGCCAGCCGGGGCGGTCCGTGCCGTGGGACGAACTCAAGAGTGGCCTGTCCGATCCGGAGCTGGCGCGCCTGCGCGCCACCGTCTCGGAGGCGTGCCGGGCCGGTGAATCCTACCATTTCGATACGCCGGTGACCGTGGCCGGGCGCACCGTGATCCTGCGGGTGCGGGGGCAGGCCGTGCCGGGACGCGACGGCGCGGCCCCTCACGGATCTGGCGCGGGTCCCGATCGCGACGCGCTCGAGACCTGGTCCGGCATGGTCGGCGTCGTCCAGGACATCACCACCCGGGTCGAGGCCCGGGACGAGATCCTGTCGCGCGACCAGCGCCTGCGGGTGGCGACCACGATCGCCAAGCTCGGCATCTTCGAGTGGCACATGCTCGAGGACCAGGCGATCTGGGAGAACGAGCACATGTACGAGATCTTCGGGCACGCGCCCGAGGATGGGACCATCGGCAAGAACGAGTTCCTGAGCGACATCCTCCACCCGGACGACCGGGCTCGGGTCCGGCACGCGATCTCGAAGGCGCTGCGCAAGGACGGGATCCTGCAGATCGGCGGCCGGATCCGGCGGAAATCCGACGGGGCGTGGCGCACCATCGACATGGCCGGCCGGTTCGAGCGGGACGCCCCCGAGCGCCTGCCGCGGCGCCTGATCGGCGTGGTCGCCGACGTGACCGACCGGCGGATCGCCGAGGAACGCCAGAGCCTGCTGATCCGCGAGTTGCACCACCGGGTGAAGAACACGCTCGCCACCGTGCAGGCCATCGTGGGCTCCACGGCGCGCACGGCCTCGAGCATCGAGAGCTTCTACGAGGCCTTCGTCGGGCGGATCAAATCGCTCGCCCACACCCATGCGGTGCTCACCGAGGATACCTGGCAGACCGCCTCGCTCACGAACCTGCTGCTCAGCGAGCTGAAGCCCTACGCGGAGGTGACGCCCGACGGCGGGGCCGAGGGGCGGATCAGCCTCGAAGGCCCGGCGATCGACCTGCCCTCCGAGATCGCGGTGCCGATCGGCATGGCGATCCACGAGCTCACCACCAACGCGGCCAAGTACGGGGCGCTCTCGAACCGCACCGGGCGGGTCGCGGTGACCTGGACCCTGGAGCCCGGGGGGCCGGCCGGGATCCTGCTGTTCCACTGGCGGGAGACCGGCGGGCCGCCGGTCCAGCCACCGAGCCGCCAGGGTTTCGGTTCGCGCCTGCTGCAGCGGGTGCTGATCACCCAGGTCCAGGCCGAGGTCGAGACCGACTACGACCCGGAGGGCTTCAGCCTGACCATGCGGGCCCCGATCCCACCGCGCAACGACAGCCTCAACCCGCTGGCCTGACGGGTGCGACCCATCAGGCGGCGCCGCGCGCGCCGGATTCGCCGCCGCCGTCCACGAAGGCCTTCAACTCGTCCAGCGACGCGAAGGTGAAGCGGCCCTGCGGCGTCTCCGCCTCGATCGAGCCGTCCTCGAACATCACGTAGGTGTTCCCGCCCGAGGCGTAGCGCCCCACGACGGTGCGGGTCTCGGGCTTCGCGTCGGGCTCGGGATCCGGCGCCGCGTCGAGGCCCGGGCGCAGGGCCGGGGGCTCCGGGGCCGGCACCGGCTGTTGCGGCGGCGCTTCCGGCGCCGCGAACAGGTCGTCCTCCGGGCTGCGCTCGGCCATCGCGGCCGCGATCGGGTCCGGGGCGGGCCGGTGGGGCGGCTCCGGATCCGTCACCGGAAGGGTGGGGAAGGCCTGGATCGGGAAATCCGACTCGACCGCGGCCGGCCTCTGCGGCTCCGCGATTCTGGGAGCTTCGGCCGGCGCGGGCGGCATGTCCCCGGACAGGCGCAGGCTGGGCTCGATCCGCGGCCGCTCGGGATCGAAGGCCGGCTCGACGATCGGCGGCACGATGAAGGCGGGGGCGGCCGGCAGCACCGGCGGCAGCCGCGGGGCGCTCTCCACGGCGGCGCCGGAGGGGGCCGAACTCAGGGCCGGCCGCATTCCGATCGTCCGCTCCAGCCGCCGGAACACCAGGGCGAGCACGCCGATCCCGAACAGCACCGCGCCCGACGAGGCCGCGACCGATCCCGCGATCACCATCGCGAGGCCGCTCTCCAGACGCACATAGGGAAAGCCCTGGATCACGGCGGCGCAGCCCCCGATGGCCATGGCGGCGGCGAGCGCAAACAGCGCAGCGATCATGTTACTCTCGAGAAACGGGCCGGCTTACCGCCGACGCTTACGGCGTGGCGCACAGTAAGGCCTTGCGGTCATATTGCAAAACCCGGTGGCGAGATTGCCCGGGAATACCGGTTTTCGGCGCGTGTCGGGCCGGACGTCCGAAGCGGTGGGGCACGCATCCGCCGGAACTTCGCGCCAAGCCTGGCCGCAACGGCGTTGCCGTCGCGCGGGCACCGACTTACCTAGCGAGTCGTGACCCGGAAGCCCCCGCCGGGGACGAGGCCGCCCATGGCTGGCGCGGGCTGCTGTTTCCCGTGAAACACAGCCGGCTCCAGCTCCTTGTTATCGCACGGTGAGCGCGGAACGCCGGACCCGGCTCTTCCGCATCGTGCCTCAAGCGGAGACAGACCCTATGACCTTTACGCTGCCGGAACTGCCCTACGCCTACGACGCGCTCGGGCCGTACATGTCGAAGGAAACCCTCGAGTTTCACCACGACAAGCACCACAAGGCCTACGTCGATACCGGCAACAAGCTGCTCGAGGGCACGGATCTCCAGGGCAAGAGCGTCGAGGAGATCGTCAAGGCCGCCTACAACACGAATCAGCCGCTCTTCAACAATGCCGGCCAGCACTACAACCACATCCACTTCTGGCAGTGGATGAAGCCCAATGGCGGCGGCGCGATCCCCGGTGCGATCGCCAAGAAGATCGACGAGGATCTGGGCGGGGCCGAGAAGTTCAAGGCGGACTTCATCCAGGCGGGCGTCAGCCAGTTCGGCTCGGGTTGGGCCTGGCTCGCCGTCAAGGACGGCAAGCTCGCGATCCTGAAGACCCCCAACGGCGAGAACCCGCTGGTCCACGGCGCCAAGCCGATCCTCGGCGTCGACGTGTGGGAGCACTCCTACTACATCGACTACCGCAACCGCCGCCCCGACTATCTCAAGGCGTTCATCGAGAACCTGGTGAACTGGGAGCACGTCGAGAAGATGTACGGCGAGGCGACCGCCTGAGCCCCTTCGGATGAGCCGGCGCCGCGGGCCGATCGTGTCCGCGGCGCCCTTGAGATGGCGGACAAAAGCGGCTCTTGATGCGGCTCCCGGGCTGACCCGGGCTGTACCGGGGTAACAGGTCATTTCCAGCCCAGTCCGTAGGACCGCATCGCGCCGCAGGACGACCTCGACGATTTGTGCGTCCTCACCGTCCCCACTCCGCGGGGGAGGGTGGGCCGGCCGTCAGGCCGGGCCGGATCGTGCCGAAGTCCCGCACGGGGGGGCGCGCGACGATGGGGGATGTGGCTCCCGTCGCGCTCCTTCAAGGCGCGCTGCTCCCCTCTCCCGACCCTCTCCGGGGGCTACCCTCCCCCGCAGGGGGGTGAGGGTGGGGTCTCGTCCATGATCCGCTCCATCCTCTCGGTGGGCGGCTGGACCCTGGTCTCGCGCGTCACCGGCTTTGCCCGGGACGTGGTGATGGCCGCCGTGATGGGCGCGGGGCCGATGGCCGACGCCTTCGTGGTCGCGTTCCGGCTGCCGAACCATTTCCGCGCGATCTTCGGCGAGGGGGCGTTCAACACCGCCTTCGTGCCGGCCTATGCCGGGCTCGCCGAGGCGGGCAGCTCCGGCGAGGCGCATCACTTCGCCGACCGCGTCTTCACCCTGATGCTGATCGTGCAGCTCGTGCTGCTCAACCTCGCCCTGCCGGCGATGCCCTGGGTGGTGCACGCCCTGGCGCCGGGCTTCGCCGAGGACGGCGAGCGCTTCCAGCTCGCGGTGGCGCTGACCCGGATCACCTTCCCGTACCTGCTGTTCATGACGCTGGTGACGCTGCTGTCGGGCATCCTCAACGCCCACCGGCGCTTCGCCGTGGCGGCAGGCGCCCCGGTGCTGCTCAACCTCACGATGCTGGCGGCCCTGTCGCTCAGCTTCCTGTTCCCCAACGCCGCCTACGCGGCCGCCTGGGGCGTCGCGGTCTCGGGGGTGCTGCAGTTCGGCCTGCTGTGGTGGGGCTGCCGCCGCGCCCGGGTGATGCCGGATCTGGCCGTGCCGCGCTCCGACCCGGCGCTGAAGCGGTTCTTCGTGGTGCTCGGGCCCGCCGTGATCGGGGCGGCGGGCTTCCAGATCGCGACCTTCGCCGACACGATCATCGCCAGCTGGCTGCCCACAGGTGCGGTCTCGGCCCTGTACTACGCCGACCGGCTCTACCAGCTGCCGTTCGGGGTGATCGCGATCGCGGCCGGCACGGTGCTGCTGCCGGAGATGAGCCGGCGGATCGCTTCCGGCGACGTCGCCGGCGCGCATGCGGCGCAGAACCGGGCGGCGGGGTTCTCCCTGGCCCTGTCGGCGCCGTTCATGGTCGCGTTCCTGACCATCCCGGGCCTGATCATGGCGGCGCTGTTCCAGCGTGGCGCCTTCGGGGCCGAGGATGCCGCCCGGGCCGCCTCGGTGCTGGCCGCCTACGGGCTCGCCCTGCCCGCCGTGGTGCTGGTGCGCAGCGCGGTGGCGAGCTTCTACGCCCGCCAGGACACCAGGACCCCGCTCTGGGCGTCGCTGACGGCGATCGGGGTCAACGTCGCGCTCAAGCTCTGGCTCACCGGGCCCTACGGCGTCACCGGCCTGGCGCTCGCCACCGCGGTCAGCCAGTGGGTGAACCTGCTGCTGCTGGTCGTCCTGGCCCGCCGCCGCGGCTGGACGGCGCCCGGCCGCACCCTCGGCCTCACGGTGCTGGGCGTGGGGCTCGCCTGCCTGGCGCTGGCGGGGGTGGCCGTCTACGGCCAGGGGCTGGCCGAGGCGCTGGTGCCGGCCCTGGCGCATGGGCGCGAGATCGCTGTCCTGGCCCTGCTCGGGCTGGCCGGGGCTCTCGTCTACGGCGGCCTGCTGGCGGGGCTGCTGCACCTGTTCGGCCTGCGCCTGCGCCGGGCCTAGGGCATCGTTCCGAAAGCCGGCGGCCCCTTTCGGGACGATGCTGTAGACCATCGTCCGGATATCCGTGTTCGGACGAAATCCGAGAACGATCGGCCGGGCGAGCCGGGCTCGCCGCCGCGCCTTCGAGTCCCAGATCGCCCGTAGGGGCCAGTGAGGAACGCCATGACCGACGCCAAGGACCTGCTCGCGGGCGTGAAGGCCGTCCTGTTCGACGCCTACGGCACGCTGTTCGACGTGAGCGCCGCGGTCCAGCGCTACGCCGACGCGGTCGGGCCGGATGCCGAGCACCTCTCCGAGGTCTGGCGCAACAAGCAGCTCGAATACAGCTGGACGCTGTCGCTGATGGGCCGCTACGCCGCCTTCTGGGACCTCACGGTGCGCGCCCTCGACTACGCGCTGGCGGTCCATCCGGGGGTGGATCCCGGATTGCGCGAGAAGCTCCTCGACGCCTACCGGGACCTCGATGCCTATCCCGAGGTGCCGGGCGTGCTGGCGGCCTTGCGCAAGCGCGGCCTCCGCACGGCGGTCCTGACCAACGGCAACGCCGCGATGGTCGACCGCGCCGTGGCCTCGGCGGGGCTCGCCGACCATCTCGACGCGGTGCTCTCGGTGGACGACGCGCAGGTGTTCAAGACCCACCCGGACGCCTACCGGATCGCGCTGGTCCGGCTCGCGGTCGGGGAGGCGGACGTGCTGTTCTGCTCGTCCAACCGCTGGGATGTGGCGGGCGCCAACGCGTTCGGGTTCCGGACCGCCTGGGTGAACCGCCGGGGGCTGCCCGACGAGTACGCGGATCTCGCGCCCACGGGCGTGATCGGTTCGCTCGACGGGCTGCTCTGAGCAGAGCCGCCCGGGGCGCCTCGCCGCGCCCCGGGGCCCTGCATCTTGGGGGGCCTGCATGTTGGGCCCTGCACCTTGGGCCCTGCATCTTGGGCCCCTGCGTCTCAAGCCCCTGCATGTTGGACTAAAGTCGCGCTTGCAACGTGCCGCCCGCGCACTCGGTTCGCCCCTGACTCGGACGCCAGCCTTGTGAGCGTCGAGCGCGAGGGAACGTCTGATGAAGCGCATAGTGTTGGCAGCCGCATGCTGCGTCGGCGTGGCGGGCCCGGCCTGGGCCCTGGACGTGACCAAGTCGGTCGACGTCGCCGCGTCGCCCGAGGCGGTATGGAAGACCATCGGCGGGTTCTGCGGGATCGGCGACTGGCATCCCGCGATCGAGAAATGCGTCCCGTCCAAGAAGGGCGCCAAGGATGTCCGCACCCTCAGCCTGAAGGGCGGCGGCACCATCGTCGAGGAGCAGGAATCCCGCGACGACGCGAAGATGGCCTACACCTACACGATCCTGGAGGGGCCGCTGCCCGTCACGGATTATCATTCGACCCTCATGGTCGCGAAGGCCGGCAACGGCTCCAAGGTGACCTGGACGGGCACGTTCAAGGCCAAGGGCGCCCCCGATCCCAAGGCGCAGGAGGCCATCGCGGGCGTGTACGAGTCCGGGCTGAAGGGCATCGCCGCCAAGGCGCAGTGACGGTGCGGTAAGGTCGCGGCGGCAGCGGGCGGAGGCGCTCCGCTGCCGCCGCCCGCCCGCCGGCGGCACAACGGGTACGCGATCGAATTGCGCAGCTTCGGAGATTTTTAATCGTCCCGGTGTTGGATCATCCTCAACACGGACGGGAGACTTAGCGCGTGGCCACGAACGGTTCCTTCATGACGATCCGCGCCGGGGCCGCAGCCCTCGCCGCTTCCCTGGTGCTCGGGGCCGTCGCCCCGGCCACCGCCCGCGACCAGACCGGCGCGATCCTCGGCGGCCTCGCGGCCGGCGTGGTCGGCGGTGTGGTCGGCGGCGCCCTGGTCAACGGCGCCAACCAGCCCCCGCCGCCCCCGCCGGAGTACCGCCCGCGCCGGGTGCTGGTCGAGGAGCCCGAGACCGTCGTGGTGCGCGAGCGCCGCGGCCCGATCTGCCACTACGAGCGCCGCAAGGAATGGCTCGGCGACGGCGAGTTCACCTACCGCCGCGTTGAAGTCTGCGAGTAATTCTCTTTCCCGTCGTCGCGTCCGCGCCGCGTCCCCCGGGGCGCGGCGCGTCCTATTTCACCACCAGCCAATCCTCGACCACGAGGGCGTCGAGGCCGGTGGTGTAGAACATCAGGATGGCGTCCTCCGCGCTGTCGAGGATCGGCTTGCCCATCACGTTGAAGCTGGTGTTGAGCAGGATCGGCACCCCGGTAATGTCCGCGAAGGCGCGGATCAGCGCCGCGTAGGCGGGGTTGCGCTCCGGCGTGACGCTCTGGAGCCGGCCGGTGCCGTCCTGGTGGACCACCGCCGGCACGCGGGCGCGGACCGGCGCGCGCCAGACCAGCGTGCGCTCCATGTAGGGGCTGTCGGCGTAATCCTCGAACCAGTCCGGCCCGGCCTCCGCCAGAATCGAGGGCGCGAACGGCCGGAACGCCTCGCGGTACTTCACCTTGGCGTTCAGCGCGTCCTTGGCGCCCTCCGGCCGCGGATCGGCCAGGATCGAGCGGTTGCCGAGCGCCCGGGGGCCGAACTCCGCCCGGCCCTGCACCCAGCCGACGAGGCCGCCCGCGGCGAGGATTTCGGCGGCGGCCCGGGTCGCCTCCGCGTGGCCGACGCGCCGGGCCCGCGGCTCCTGCTCGGCCAGCCGCTCCATCGGGGCGGTGGAGACCCGGGAGCCGAGATAGGGCGTCAGCGGGCGCGAGGCCGCGGGCGGGCCGGCCCAGTCCGGATGGTCCTCCGCGTAGGCGAGCCACGCGGCGCCCACGGCGTTGCCGTCGTCGGCTGGCGCCGAGGGGACGTGCAGCCGGGTGAAGCCGGAGCGGCCGAGCACCCGGCCGTTATACGACGAGTTGAGCCCGCAGCCCCCGGCGATCACGAGGTTCTCGGAGGGGCCGAGGGCCGCCGCCTCGGCCACCAGCACATCCATCAAAGTCCCAAAAAAATCCTGGCCGCAGCGGGCGAGGTCGGCCCAGCCCTGCTCCCGGGCGTCCGCGGGGCGGCGCGCGCGGAGTTCGGCGGCGACCGCCTGGATCGTCGCGGCCTCGGCGAAGCGCAGGCGCCCGGCCTCGACCGTGCAGAGGCGGGCCAGCAGGGCGGCCAGCTCCGGGTCGGGGCGTCCGTAGGGGGCGAGCCCCATGATCTTCCATTCCTCGCCCTTCACCTGGTCGAAGCCGGCGAGATCGGTGACGAGCCCGTACAGGAAGCCGAGCGAGCCGCGTCCGCGGTGGCGGCGCAGCTCCGTGAGCCGGCCGTCCCGCAACCGGTAGATCGCGACCGCGCCGGTTTCGCCCATGCCGTCGACCACCAGGGCGGTGGCCTCCGCGAACGGGCTGCCCCACAGCCCGTAGGCGGCGTGGCAGAGATGGTGCGGGTAGCGCCGCTGCCCGGCGATCGTCGCGCGCGGCGTCCCGGTGATCCGCGCCTCCTGGTTGAGGGCCAGCAGGGTGCCGTGGCCGGCCCGCGCCTGCGCGGCGTGGAGGTCGGCGATGAACACCCGCTCGGCCTGCTCGGGTACGAAGGAGCGGTTGAGCGCCGTGGTGTGGGCGGACAGCGCCATCAGGTCGAAGGCGCCGGCCCCCGCCTGCCCGCGCAGGAAGTCGGCGAACTGGGCCCCCCAGGACGAGGCGACCACGATCTCCGATCCGGCCGGCATGTAGGCCTGCACGAGGCCGGTCACCCGGGCCGGGATGTCCGGCTCGCAGTTCGGGGCGCGCTTGTACTGGAGGAAGCGCTCCGTGGCCTCGGCGAACAGCACGGCGCCATCGGGCCCGACGAGGGCGAGCGCTGGATCGTGGAAGGTCGTGGCGAGGCCGAGATAGAACCGCATGGATAGGCGGGTAGCGCATTTTCGCGCGCAACGGAGCCCGGGGGCGGCCGCTACCGGATGGCCGCGGGGCGAGGCACCAGCAGGAGGATCGCCGCCCCGGCGAGTCCCGACAGGGCCGAGCCCGCGAGCACGCCGAGCTTCACCGCGGTCTCGTGCTGCGGATCCGCGAAGGCCAGGCCGCCGATGAACAGGCTCATGGTGAAGCCGATCCCGCACAGGACCGCGACGCCGTAGACCTGGCCCCAGCCGGCCCCGGCCGGGCGCTGCGCCCATCCGAGCGCGACCGCGAGCCGCAGGCTGGCGAACACGCCGGCCTGCTTGCCCAGGAACAGCCCGGCGGCGATGCCGAGCGTCACCGGCTGGAGCAGGGCGTCGAGCGTCAGGCCGGTCAGGTCGACGCCGGCATTGGCGAAGCCGAAGACCGGGACCACCAGGTAGGTGATCCAGGGCGCCAGGGCGTGCTCCAGGCGGTGCAGCGGCGAACTGACGTCCTCCGGCCGGCCGGGGCTCACCCGGATCGGGATCGTGAGCGCCAGCAGCACGCCGGCCACGGTGGCGTGGATCCCGGAGCGCAGCACCAGCACCCACAGCACCAGGCCGAGCAGCAGGTAGACCGGCAGCCAGGTCACGCCCACCCGGTTGAGGCCGTAGAGGCCGGCGAGCACGAGGGCGGCGAGCCCCAGCATCCCGGCATCGAGCCCGGAGCCGTAGAACAGCGCGATCACCACCACGGCGCCGAGGTCGTCGACGATGGCCACGGCGCTCAGGAAGATCTTGAGCGAGACCGGCACCCGCTTGCCGAGCAGCGCCAGGACGCCGAGCGCGAAGGCGATGTCGGTCGCCGCCGGGATCGCCCAGCCGCGCAGGGTCCCGGCGCCGAGATTGGCCGCCGCGTAGACCAGGGCCGGCATCGCCATGCCACCGAACGCCGCGATGCCGGGCAGCACCCGGTCCGGCCAGGTGCGCAGCCGCCCGTCGAGCGCCTCGCGCTTGATCTCCAGCCCGACCAGCAGGAAGAACCCGGCCATCAGGCCGTCGTTGATCCAGTGCTGCACGCTCATCGGCCCGAGGGCGGCGTGGAGCCCGTGCGCGTAAGCGGCAGCGAACGGGCCGTTGGCGACCACGAGGGCCAGCGCCGCCGCGGCCATCAGGATCAGCCCACCCGCGGCCTCGCTCGCGAGCATGGTGCGGATGGCCGAGAGCGGGCGCGGACCGCGGGCCGATGGGGCACGGCCGGGATTCGGAGGCGGCTTCATCGCGGGCAGGCTTGGCGTGGTTTGCGAGCGGGGGCAAGAGGTGACGGCAAGAGGCGGGGCGGGCCGCCATCTGTCCGTGTATCGGTCCTTGCGCTATCCTGCCGCCGTTCGAGAGGGAGAGGTGCAGGGAATGGCTGTACCGAAAACCACATCCGTGCAGCGGAAGCGGGCGCCGCGGCCATCCGCGCGAATCCATGCCACCGTGCTGGAGGAAGCGCGGCAAGCCGGGCTGCTCGATGGAGAGACGTCCGAGCACGTGAGCTTCCGTGTGCCGCCCGCCCTGGTGGATGCCGCCAAGCGGGAGGCTGGGATCACGTCGACAACCGAACTCGGCATGGTCGCCCTGGCGCTCCTGGCTCAATCCGATCCCGTCGCGGATTTTCTCGGTCGCACGGCGGGACGGCTCGGGGCAGACCACGATCTCGACACCGGCTCCCATTGAGCGTGGACCTGCGTGGCGCGCTTCGGCGGCGCAAGCCGGACAAGCGAAGCGTCCGCCTCGTTCCGCGTCCGTAGAGCGAACGCCCGGATTGGACGACCTTCGACGCGGCGACGCCTGTGGCCCTCGTCCTGGACACGGGTGTCTATATCCATAGCGCTGCCGGCAGGCTGCCCGAGGCGCTGCACCGGCTCATCGAGCGGGCGCTGCTGTTTCACTGTGCCGTCGCTCTCGCCGAACTGTCGGTCGGGGTGGCCGCCGCCGATCCGCACGGACCGAACTGGGCGGCGCTGCGCGATCACTATGCCGAACTCTTCAGCCGCATACCGGAGACGCGCCTGCTGGCGCCCGACGCACAGACCTTCGCGGATGCCGGACTTGTCGCCGGCACCCTCGCGCGCCTTCAGAGCTACCAGAGGCATCAGCGCACGGCCTGCCTCGCCGATGCGCTCATCTTCCTGACCGCCGCGCGGGCTGGCCTTCCCGTTCTGACGGCCAATCGCGAGGATTTCGATCTCATCCAGCAACTGGCGCCGGAGGGGCGGTTCCTCACTTACGAGCGCACCTGAACCCTCGAGCGCATCGTTCCGAAAGCTGGCGGCCACCTTTCGGAACGATGCTTCAGGACGTCCGCCCCAAAACCGCGCGGATCAACCCCAGCCCGTCCGGGCTCGACCAGGCGGCGGGGCCCTTCATCACCCCGATGGTGCAGCCCTGCGGGTCGATCAGCATCGTGGTCGGCAGGCCCGGGGATTGCGTGTCGCGCTGGATCGTGGGCAGCACGCGCCCGCCCGGGTCGGCGTAGAAGGCGAGGGCGTGGATGCCAGCCTGCTTCAACCATTCCGGCGGCTTGTCGAGGTTGCGCGTGTCGACGTTGATCGCCACGACCGTGAAATCGGGGCCGCCGAGTTCCGCCTGGAGGCGGTCGAGCGCCGGCATCTCGGCCTTGCAGGGGGCGCACCAGGTCGCCCAGAGGTTGACCAGCAGCAGCCGGCCCTTGAGGTCGGACAGCGCGGTCTCGGCGCCGTCCGGCCCCTTGAACCGGATCTCCGGCGCGGGCCGCGCCTGCGTCACGGCCTGCATGCCGGCGACCTCGCCCTTGGCGGACGCATCGACCCGGGCGACCGCTTGTGTTGCCCCCGCGCAGGGCTGGGGCGCCCCGGCCATGTTGCCGGGCAGGAGACCGCTCCCGTATAGGGCGGTCCCAAGGACGGCGAGCGCAGCGAGGCCCGCGCCGGCCAGGATGGATGTGCGGCCGGGCATCAGGCTCGGCCCTCGGGACGTTCAGGGCGCGGAAGGATCGACATGAGCAACCGGATGTGGGGCGGCCGCTTTGCCAGCGGCCCGGCGGAGATCATGGAGGAGATCAACGCCTCCATCGGATTCGACAAGCGCCTCGCGCCCCAGGATATCCGCGGCTCGCTGGCGCATGTGGCGATGCTCGGCGCGGCCGGCATCCTCCCGGCAGACGATGTGGCCGCGATCGAGGCCGGGCTCAAGTCCGTCCGCGACGAGATCGAGGCGGGCCGGTTCGTGTTCAAGCGCGAGCTCGAGGACATCCACATGTCGGTGGAGAGCCGGCTCACCGAGATCGTCGGCCCGGCCGCCGGGCGCCTGCACACCGCGCGCTCGCGCAACGACCAGGTCGCCACCGACATGAAGCTGTGGGTGCGCGACACCCTCGACTCCCTCGACCAGCAGGCCGCCGACCTGCAGCGGGCGCTGGCGGACACGGCGCTCAAGCACGCCGGCACGGTGATGCCGGGCTTCACCCATCTCCAGTCGGCCCAGCCGGTCACCTTCGGCCATCATTGCCTGGCCTATGTCGAGATGCTGGCCCGGGACCGCGGCCGGTTCCGCGACGCGCGGGCACGGCTCAACGAGTGCCCGCTCGGCGCCGCGGCGCTCGCCGGCACGTCCTTCCCGATCGACCGGCACGCCACCGCGTCCGCGTTGGGATTCGACCGGCCCACCGCCAACTCCCTGGATTCGGTCGCCGACCGCGACTTCGCCCTGGAATCGCTCGCCGCCGCCTCGATCTGCGCCGTGCATCTCTCGCGCTTCGCCGAGGAGCTGGTGATCTGGACCTCGGCGCAGTTCAACTTCGTCAAGCTGTCGGACGGCTACACCACCGGCTCGTCGATCATGCCGCAGAAGCGCAACCCCGACGCGGCCGAGCTGGTGCGGGCCAAGTCCGGCCGGATCATCGGCGCGCTCACCGGCCTGCTGGTCGTGATGAAGGGCCTGCCGCTCGCCTATTCGAAGGACATGCAGGAGGACAAGGAGGGCACGTTCGACGCCCTCCAGGCGCTCTCCCTGTGCCTGGCCGCCATGACCGGCATGGTGAAGGACCTGGAGCCCAACGCCGCGGTGCTCGCCCGAGCCGCCGGTTCCGGCTACGCCACCGCCACCGATCTCGCCGACTGGCTGGTGCGCGAGCTCGGCCTGCCGTTCCGCCAGGCCCATCACGTCACCGGCCGCCTGGTCGGCGCCGCCTCGGCCAAGGGGGTGGGACTGGAGGACCTGTCGCTGCCCGAGATGCAGGAGGCCGAGCCGCGCATCACCGACGCGGTCTACGCCGTGCTCGGGGTCGAGAACTCGGTGGCCAGCCGGACCAGCTACGGCGGCACCGCGCCGGACAACGTCCGGACGCAGGCGCAGGGCTGGATCGAACGGCTCGGCTGACGGCGCACCCGCAGCGGGGGCGGGAGATCGGGGCTCCGCCGCCGAACCGGTATCCACTTCGGCGGCGAGCGCTCTGGGCCGGTGTCCCGCCGGCTCGGCCGGATCGGCCAGGGGGCCTCAGGACGATGAGGTCTTGAGTTCGGCCTCGCTCCGGTTCGCATGCAGCGAGGCCTGAAAGTTCAGGTGCGCCTGCGACGGCCGGCTGTCGATTGCCTTTCTGGCCTGCTCGTCGCGCTCCAGCTTGGCGTCCCGGACCTTGTTCTCGGCCGCCTGCTTGTCGATCCTGTCGGTCGCGCTGGATTGCTGCGCGCGGTGCGCTTCTGCGGCGTGCTGCTCGGCGGGCCGGGCTGTCGTCGCGTTGACCTTGTCCATGGCGAGAGATCCTGTGGTTTCGGTGCGCGCGTCAGAAGACGCGAGGCCAGATGCCGCTCGGGCGGGCGCCCGAGGCGGCGATATCGGTCTGGATCGCGGGATCGATCCGCGCGGGCGCGGCCGATTGGCGGGCCATGACCCGCCGCATCGTCCGCTTCAGCGCCAGGGCCTCGTCCAGCATCGCGTGCGCGTCGGCCTGGACGCCGCCGTCGTCGATCCGATCGTCCGATTCGTGCCGGAGCAACGCGCCGGGATAAGGTGCGTCCTCCAGCGGGGATCGCGGCAGATCGGACGTGTCGGCGGCGGCCGGATGCGGGGAGGCCGCGCCCGGATCGTCCGCCGCCGCGGCGTTCAGGCCCATCGCCGAGTTCAACACGTCCGCGAAAAGGCCCGCCGCAGCCCGCGGCATGTCGGAGCTTCCTGCGTCCCGCTCGGGCGCCGCGCCGACATCGATCGCCGCCGCAGCCTCGGCGAGCGTCGCCTGTGTGAGGGCCCCGTCCCCGCCGGCGGCGGCGTAGTCCCGGGCGGCATCGGCGACCTCCCGGGCCACCTCGGTCAACGCCTCGGCGATGCGGGCCGCCGCCTTGGTGTCCCCGGAGGCCGCGGCCGCCAGGGCCTCCGCCTTGAGCCGCCGGAGCTTCTGGCCGGCCGCCTGAAGCGCGGAGGCGGCGACGTCCCGTCCGCTGGTCCGGGCCGACGCCAGGGACAGGAGGACGCCGCTGATCTGGGACAGCTTGGCGTAGCCCAGCCGTTCCGCGGCGGCCAGCGGCGACCCCGCCTGGGGCTCCGGCCCGGGACCGGTCGCCGGCGCGGCATCGCCGGGATTCCCGACGAGGCCCGGATGCTCCGCCCTGTGCGTCCCCGGCCATTGTGCCCGTTCGGGCGCCGCCACCCTGTTCACAGATCCAACCATGGCCATCCTGCCCTGCGGAACTGTCGTGCGCCGGCGGACTCAAGTCATGCCGGCCCACATCATGTGCGCTTTGTTTGAGGATTTTGCAAACGCGACGCTGATTTTACAGGTTTCGTCTAAAACAAATCTTTTGCAGAGATCTATTTTAGCCTCGATGGTCATCATAACAAACAGAGTGAGGTCTTATTACCTCTCGTCGGGGGATACTGGCAAAAACCGAAACGCTCGGGCTCAGGGACCTCGGATCTGACATCCCCGGCGCCCCCTGGTCTCGCCCGCCGGGATCTGTCAGATGCCGCCCATGACCTTATCGATTCACCGCGCGGCCGCTGCGATCCGCAGCCGCATTAACGGCCCGGCCTGATCCGTCAGGCCGGGTCTGCCCGCCCGTGAACACTCTGGCGCCCGGTGCGCCGTGCCCAAGGTCGACCGTCATGCCTGCCCAACAAGCGACGCTGCATCTCGTCTGCGGTAAGATCGCCGCCGGCAAATCGACGCTCACCGCCCGCCTCGGCGCGGCGCCCGGCACCATCGTGGTGGCCGAGGATCGCTGGCTCGCCCGGCTGTATCCCGACGAACAGGCCACCCCGGCCGATTATGTCCGCCATTCGACCCGTCTGCGCGGCGTGATGGGCCCGCACGTGGTCGACCTGCTCCGGGCCGGGCTCTCGGTGGTGCTGGATTTCCCCGCCAACACGCGCGCCAGCCGGGACTGGATGCGCACCCTGTTCGAGGAAGCCGGCGCAGCCCACCGGCTCCACTATCTCGATGTGGCCGATGACGTGTGCAGGGCGCGCCTGCGGACGCGGAATGCGGCCGGCACGCATGAGTTCACCGTTACCGACGCGCAATTCGCGCTGTTTACACAATACTTCGTGGCGCCGACCCAGGACGAGGGCTTCGACCTGGTCGTCCATCGCCCGTGAGCTCGAACGCGAGGCGTGGCGCCGCTGGCTCCGGAGCTGTCGCACGACAGCCGGGGGATCATCCGGTCGGCCCTTCATTGAGCCTCCGATCCCGCGCCCTGTGAACGCTGCGCCGGATCACCGCGCTGTCCGGCCCGCGGTCGGCTCCGGCCTATCCGGGATGATATACGGCACCCGGATCAGGGACTTCTCAGAAGTCCCGCTCGTGCGCCCGGGACGCTTCGTCTCTGCGTTGCCCAGCCTCGGCCGGCGCGCCGTCGTGGGCTACGACGCGACCGTGCTGCGCGTCGGCCATGCCGGGCTTGATGCCGTCGATGATCGCAACCTCGCGCGCGACCTACGCGGACACAGCCTCGGCCGCGAGGCAGGATTGGCTGCGCCGGGTATCGGTCCCTGCGCCTCCCTCCGCCCGCTCCGACCCGGCGGGGGCGATGCTCCACACCAACCCACAGGCCCGGCGGAAATTTGTGCATCGCAACCTTCCGCCGGCCCGCGCGTTCACCCTCTGGCTAAGTGTGGTCCGTTAGAAGCTCGGCTGTGTGGATCGGAGATCGCATGATGCCTGTCGAGAGTTGGCTGAAGCCGGACGAGGTGCCAGACCTCGCGGCACGGGCCACCGCCATGATCGATGCCGCCCTGACGGGCTCGGGCCTGACCCGGGAAACCTACTGGTCGGCCGTCCGCAAGGGCTACAACACCCCCTACAACGATCCGCCCCGCAAGCGCGCCGCGCCGGCTCAGCCGAACGCCGTCACGCCCGCCGCCGCACAGGCCGAGCCGGCCGCGACCGTGCCAGTGCCCGCGGCGGTGATCGCGGCGCTGGCCGCCGAGGTGCGGGCCGTCTGAGCCGGTCCGCCGCGCGCCGGGCCGCCATCGCTTCGGCCGACCGCGAATCGCGGTGACCGAAGATCCCGGCCGCGATGAAGACCTTGGCCGCCATCTTGCCGACTTCTTACGCGAGCTTCACTATTCCCGATCCCCGGTCCGGCCCCGCGCATGGGGCCGCCCGTCGTCAGGAAGTGAAGATGGTCCGCGTCCCCCGCCTGCTCCCGGTCGGAGCCCTCGCCCTGCTCGCATCCGGTCTCGTCACCGGCCTCGTCGGCGCCGTTGTCGGGAGCGTCGGCCTGTCCGCGTCGGTCGCCCAGGCCCAGGAGGCGCAGCCGGACGGCTTCACGGATGCCGCCCCCGCCCGGCGCGGGCGCCGCTCGCGCCGGGAGCGGACGCCGCGGGCCGAGAAGAAGGCCGCGACCCCACCCGGGATGCAGCAGGCCACCCCGGTGGCGATCTTCGGCGACTGGAACGTGTTCGTGAACGGCGATGGCCGCGCCAAGCTCTGCTACGCCATCGCGCAGCCGCAGGCCCGCTCGCCCAAGACCCTGAAGCGCGACACCGCCTACCTGTTCGTGAGCGTGCGCAAGGGCGAGAACGTCCAGAACGAGGTCGCGGTGATGTTGGGCTTCCCGTCGAAGCCCGCGGCCTCCCAGGTCAAGCCGGGCTCCGCCGCGGCCCCGACGGACCCGAGCCTCAACCTCGGCGCCGGCCGCTACGGCCTCGTCGTGAAGGACGGGAATGCCTGGCTGCAGAACCCCGCCGAGGAGGCCCGGGTGGTCTCCGAGATGAGCGCGCGCAACCCGAAGCTGGTGATCAAGACCACCTCGCTGCGCGGCAACCCGACGAGCGACGAATATGCGCTCGCCGGGTTCGCGGAGGCGATGAAGCGCACCCGGGACGAGTGCGCGCGGTAGAGCGCGCCCCGTCAGGCCCGGCGGCGCCGGAGCTCCGCAGCCGCAGCCTCACCGCCACGGGCGGCTGAGCGGCGGCCTGCAATCCGCTCGCGGGCGGCACGGGCCGCCTGCTCGGCGTTGCGGAACACCGCGCCGTCGAGCCCGTCGAAATCCCGCGCCGACGAGAAGAACCGCACGCCGCGCCCCTCCGGCACGGCGATGCCGGCGGTGATCTCGCCGATCTCGATCACCCGCGGCGGCTCGGTCCGCTCCGGGCGGGCCAGATCGTCAGGCGCAAAGGTGCCGTCAGGTGGAAGCGTGTCGGGGAGGTCGGGACGGTCTGTCGGCGTGAACGCGATGTCGAGACTGGGCATGGGACGGAATCCTGCGATGGCCGGCGCCAGGGCCGTGCCGGAATGCGGGTGATGGTTTGGATCGTCGAAGGGCTCGGGGCTCGCCGATCGGCGCGCGCGCGTCTCTTGCGCCCCCGATGTGACGGATGCGCTGCCGCCGGACCGACGCTCGGTCGGTTCAGGCTCGGGCGCGCATCCCGGGTTTTGCCGTGAGACCCACGCGGCATCGACAGCGCCACCGATGGGCCGGGGCGCCGGATACGGAACGGAGCGGGCGTCGAAGGGAGACGGTTCGGATCGACATCGACTGTCCTCCAGACTGAAGGACCGCGCGGCGCGGGCGCCGTCGCAGTGCTTTAGCGTTTGATGACGCGGCGCAAGCTACGCTTCTCAAATCACCGCGGCCGTCGGAGGTCGCGAAACGTCCGGTTCGGCGACGATCAAGATGGGCGCCGGCCGCCGGTCCGTCAACGGAATGGGGTTCCGATTTTCGGGGCCGGCCTGGCAGGAAGCCGGTCCGGTTCGGGCCTCCGGGAGATGCGATCGGTCAGGCGGCGGCGATCACCGCGGCGAGGTCGGAGAAATCCGAGAAGACCTGGTCGGCGCCGGCCGTCATCAGGTCCGCGCCCGCGGGGTCGTGCCCCCAATGGCCGCCGCCGGTGAAGCCGGCGACCCGCATGCCGGCGCTTCGGGCCGCCGTGACCCCGGGCACGCTGTCCTCGATCACCAGGCAGGCGTCCGGCCCCGCGCCCATGCGGGCGGCCGCGAACAGGAACAGGTCCGGGAAGGGCTTGCCCCGGGCGACCTGCGCCGAGGAGAAGACGCGCTCGCCGAACAGCGGCAGGAGCCCGGTCAGGCTGAGAGAATGGCGCAGCCGCACCGGGTCGCTGCTCGACGCGACACAGGACGGCAGGCCCAGGGCCGCGACCGCCTCGGCGACGCCCCGCATCGCTCGCAGCTCGGCATCGAACAGCGCCAGCGTCTCGGCCTTGACCGCCTCCACGAAGCCCGGGGGCGCGGTGACGCCGTAATCGCGCGCGACGTGGTCCATGATCGACACCATGGAGGTGCCGGTGAAGCGCGCCCGCACCGTCTCGAAGGTGATCGCGACCCCGATCCGGTTCAGGCCGGCGGTGAGGCAGGCGAGGCTCAGGGGCTCGCTGTCCACGAGGACGCCGTCGCAATCGAAGATCACCAGGCCGAGTGTGTTCACGCGCGCATCCAAGGTCGACCGGTCCTCCGGGGGAAATCCTCACGGCAAGCCCCCGCCGGGCGACCCTGTGGCATGGCCCCCCGGGGCCGGCAACCGCTCGCAGGCCGCGCGCAGCATGCCGCCGCTTGCACCCGGCGGCCCGGCCCCATACTCCCGGGGCGGGCGTCCCTCCCGGCGCCAGACATGGCTCAGAAGACCCCGCGATGTTCCGCTTCCTGGCCCGCGTCCTGGGCTTCCTGCTGATGGCCGGCGGCTTCGTCGCCCTGGTCTATGACGGCGCCCGCTCGATCGCCAACAACGGCCTGCGGGTGACGCCGCTCTCGGACGTGATCGCGACCCTGTCCAAGGACAAGGCCGGCACCCTGCAGGGCAGCATCGAGGGGGCGGCGCCCTGGCTCTGGCACCTCCTGGGCCTGCCGCTCACCCTGGCCCCGGCCTCGCTGATCGGCCTGGGGCTCGGCGCGGTGCTGCTCTGGCTCGGCCAGCCGGGCCGGGAGCCGATCGGGTTCCTGACGAAGCCCTGATCGGCGGTCCTACCGCCCCGCGAGCTGGGCCCGCGCCGCGGCGAGCTCCTCCGTCAGCCGCGCGATCTCGGCGGTGAGCGCGTAGTGCTCGCTCACGTCGATCTGGGACGCGAAATAGTAGACGACCGTCCCGGCCGCATCCCGCACCGGCCCGACATACAGCGCGTTCTGGAAGACCGAGCCGTCCTTGCGGTAGTTCAGGAGGTCGATCTTGATGTCGTCCTCCCGCCGGACCGCGGCGCGCAGGCGGTCGATCGCGGCCGGGTCGGTCTCCGGCCCCTGCAGGAAGCGGCAATTGCGCCCGGTCACCTCCAGCCGCGAATAACCGGTGAGCGTCAGGAAGGCGTCGTTCGCGAACACGATCGGGTTGTCGTGTTGCCGGGGATCGGTGACGATCATCGGCATCCGGGTCGCCCGCACGGCCGCGGCGAACGGGTCGCCCCGGTTCGATTCCGCCCTGAGATTGTCCAGCACGTGGCTCGTGGCGGTCCAGCCCGTCTCCATCCGGCTTCAGCCCCTCACGCCGCGACCTGTGCGGGCGGCTCCCTTGCGCCTACAAGCCGGAATTCGCAGGCCCGGTCCAGTCCTCCGGTCGGGATTAGCCACGGACGCACGGGTTTCCAGCAGGCTGTACGCTCTTGCAGACGGCCAAAGCTGTCATGCCCAGCGTCTCGGCTGCTTTCCCGCCCGCTTCTTTGGCGTCCGGGCCGGCCCCATATTCCGATCGAGCCCTGAGCCCCGGAAGGCGAGAGACGATGTTCCTGTTCCGCAAGCGCCCCGAGATGCCGAGCCCCGCCGCGGCTCTGCCGGGCCGCCCGAATCCCGTCCCGACCACCGAGACCCATTTCGTCAACGGCAACCCGCTCAAGGGCCCCTATCCCCCGGGGATCGAGACGATCGTGCTCGGGCTCGGCTGCTTCTGGGGGGCCGAGCGCCGGTTCTGGCAGCTGCCGAAGGGCGTGTTCGTCACGGCGGTCGGCTATGCCGGGGGCTACACCCCGAACCCGACCTACGAGGAGGTCTGCACCGGCAAGACCGGTCACAACGAGGTCGTGCTGGTGGCCTTCGATCCCGCGGTTCTGCCCCGCGACGCCCTGCTGCGGACGTTCTTCGAGAGCCACAACCCGACGCAGGGCATGCGCCAGGGCAACGATGTCGGCACGCAGTACCGCTCGGGCATCTACACCACCGGCCCGGAGCAGGAGGCGACCGCCAAGGCCGTGCGCGCGGCCTACGCCGAGGCCCTGCGGGCGCGCGACTTCCCCGACATCACCACCGAGATCGTGCCGCTGCAGCACTTCTACTTCGCGGAAGGCTACCACCAGCAATACCTCGCCAAGAACCCGGCGGGCTATTGCGGGCTCGGCGGCACCGGCGTGAGCTGCCCGGTGGGGACCGGGATCGCCGCCTGAGCGTTACGGGTTGCCGCCCGGCCGCGTCGGCGCAGCCGGCACCGGCACCGCCGGCGCGGTGACGGCGCCCGCTTCGGGCTGGGGGGTGCTCCGCGGGCTGCGCAGCACGATAAGCACCCCGCCCACGACCGAGAGGGCGAGGGCGGTGACGAGGATGAGGAAAAGCCAGCGGGGCATTTGGTGGCCCTAGCACGTCGCGCCGGGTTCGGCGATCAGCGCGGCACGAACACGCCCGGGACGACCTTGCCGGTGCGGCCGAACATCTCGTCCGCGCGGGCACAGCTGGCCGGCACGTCCTTCTCGTAGACGGCGAGGTAGGCGCGCGCCTGCAGCAGCAGGGTGTCGCGCTCGAGGTCCGCCGGATCGACGCCCATCGCCTGGACCACGCTCTTGAAGCGGTCGCCGTCGGTCCGCAGCGCCTGGCAATGGACGTTCACGAAGCCGGCCAGCCCGGCGAGCTTTGCGGCCTTCAGGGCGTTGGCCGGCGGTTCTGCCGGCGGCTCTTTCGGCGCCTGGCCCAGGGCCGGCGCCGCGAGGACGGCCAACACGAGCGTCGTCGGCAACAGGCTGCGGATTCGCATGCGGGAACACTCCATCAGGGACGCCGGTGCCGTGTGGCGATCCCGACAGCCGATCCGGCGGGCGCGTCCGGCGCGGATCTGGGATCGGGCCTGGATATCACCGGTCGATACAGTTCTCCACGAACATCGCCCGCGCGCGCTCCAGTCTCGTGAAGTCGGCCGCGCTCCCGGGATTGCGCAGTTCGGCGCCCTCCGGCAGCCGCCCGGCGAACCCGGCACCGAGATCGGCCACGAAGGGGCGCGGGCCCGTGTAGGTTCCCATGCGGTTCCTGACCTCGACCGTCCCGCAGATCCCCCCGGCGCGGCCCCGCCGGAGGCCGGCCAGCCGGGCGTCTGTGCTTCGCAGGTCCCGTTCGATGAGGGCGAGCACCGCCTGCGCGTCGTCCGGACCGATCGCCGCGCCGGGGCGGTCGGGCAGGCCCTGGGCCGGGCCGCCGGTCGCCGCGGCTGCGAGCAGGGTGAGGCCGAGCGCCGCGCCGGCGATTCCCCTGCCGGCCCGGCGGATCACGCCCGGCACCGGGCGCTCATTCCGGATCCTTCGCGTCCCGGGCGTGCAGCGACAGGCAGGTGCGCACCATGTCGTTCAGCGTCAGGTCCTTGGTGTCGCCGATATTCGCCGTCTCCTCCAGGCAGTGCATGAAGTAGCGGCTGTCGAGATCGGGCGAGAGCGTGCGCATCGCCTTGCCCATCCGGTCGGTGAAATCGACCTTGTCGGCCCTGGAGGCGCGCGGCCAGAGCGACGCCTTGTCGTCCACCCCGAGGCGCGCCCACGCCGGCGCGCTCATCAGCGTGGTGGAGATCATCACGGCCGTCAGCCATCGGGTCACGCTGCGATCTCCTCGTCCGCGCCCGCACGGGCACGCCGCCCGTTCCATACGGGTTCGTCCCGGGAAACAAGTGAGCCGTCAGCCGACAGGAAAAAATAAGACTCCGGCCTCATAGAAGGCGCATATTATTATTGACCGGCGCCGTTATAGCCTGCCGAAACCTCCCGTGAGGCTCTGTCGGTGGGCGATGACGTCATGGATAGTGCTGCAATCGGTCCGGAGTGGCTTCGAAATCCGGATCGCACGCTTTCCCGCTGGCCTCGCACCCCGTAGCGTGGCGCGTCTGGAGCCTCGTCCCGAATGTCGGCCGCCGGCTCTCGGAAGAAGACGATGCGCGAGGAGCGCAGGCAGCACCGCATGATCCGAGCCGTATCCGCCCTGCTCTGCCTCGCGATGGCCGCCGCCGCGTCGGGAGCCCGCGCCCAGTCGGTGGACGACGGCTCCGGCGCCGCCCTGGGACCGGCGGACACCCGCGCGGTCCTCGACCTGATCGGGCGGCACCTGAACAGCCCGGACGCGAAGGTCACCGTGCTGCGCCGCAGCGGCGGGTCGATCATCTGCGGCTCGGTCAACGTGAAGAACCGGGACGGGCTGTACACGGGCGAGCGCGGCTTCGTGGTCGATCTCCCCCGGTCGTTCTTCGGCCGCGTCCCCGACGGCCCGGAGCTCATGACCTTCAGGCCGGGGGAGGCGTATCAGGCCATGGAGCGGATCCGGCAGCTCTACTTCGCGCGCTGCCTGGACTGAGCCGCCGCGATCCCGGTCCCGGCGAGGCTACGGCGCCTTGAGCACCGCCCGGCAGGCGGACGGCAGGGCCGCCATGGTCATGGCGGGCTTGGCCTTCGGCGGCACCTTGGGCGGCTTCGGATGCAGCACCGCGTCCGAGAACCAGTAGCTCAGGTCGTCGCAGCCATCCCCGGCCGGGGGCGCCCCCTGGGGCTGGCAATCGTCCTGGCCGGCCGGGCAGGAGAGCCGGATATGGTAGTGGTAATTGTGCCCGTACATCGGGCGCACCTTCGACATCCAGCGGCTGCCCGCGGCGTCCCGGCACAGGGCCTTCTTGATCGCCGCGTTGACGAAGATGCGCTCCACCTCCGGCTGCTCGGCGGTGAGCTTGATCAGCTGCAGGTGCGTCGGGGTCCAGACCTCGGGGTCGATGTCGAGGCGGTCCCGGCGGACCATGTCGGTGGCCGAGGTCTCCTCGCGCTCCGCCCGGCTCATGCGGTGGTCGGGCATCGGGGTCAGCCAGATGTCGGCGTCGATGCCGATCTGGTGCGAGGCGTGGCCGGTGATCATTGGGCCGCCGCGGGGCTGGGCCATGTCGCCGACGAGCAGCCCCGGCCAGCCGACCCGGGCGGCCTTCTGCGACAGGCGCTCGACGAAATCGATCAGGACCGGCGTGCCCCACATCCGGTTGCGGGACGGACGCATCACCTGCCAGTTCGGCCCGTCCATCGCCAGCGCCTCGCCGCCGGCGAAGCAGCCCTTGGCGTAGAACCCGTAGATGTGGGCCGGCCCGCCGGAGGCCCGGGTGACGCGGCCGAACAGGGCCTTGGCCGGGGTCGAGGGCGCGTCCGGATGCTCGAGCGGCGGCAGCGGCTTCGGGTTGACGCTGCCGCGGTCCTGGGCGTGCCCGCCGGTCACGGACAGGACCAGGGCGGCGAGCGCGAGGCCGGGCTTCAGGCCGAAGCCCAAGCGAGGGCCGAAACCTGGGGCGGTGAACGGGTTCTGCATGCGGGAGCTGTTCGTCCGTCGGAGGGGGCGGGCGCAGGCCCGGACCGGAACGTCGCGCACGGGCCGGGCGTTTTTCAGGCAACGCATTTTTTCAGGCAACGACCGAAACGCGACGCGCGATCCCGGAGGCGACCATGGCGGACCATCCCCACCCCGCGGAGCGGCAGCCC
>NZ_VRVA01000045.1:0-40558 GCF_008039945.1 Methylobacterium sp. WL64 | reverse complement strand
TCGGATCGGCCCCGGCCAGGAGCTGGTCCAGGATCGCGTCAGGGACGTGGGGTGCTTTGCGTCGTGCCATCGGGAACCTCCTTCGGATCCACTATGGCCGCCCCCACACGAAATTCCTGACAGTCCCCCGCTACGACGAAGATGGTCCGCAGCTATGGTCGTGCTCCGTGCGGTCAGCGCTGCCGGATCGCCGTGCCTCACGGGCACTACAAGACCACCACCATCACCGCCGCCCTGCGCGCCACGGGACTGATCGCCAGGAGCGTCTTCGATGGAGCCACGAATGGTATGCGCTTCCGCGCCTACGTCACCGACATCTTGGCTCCGGTGCTGAGGCCCGGTGACACCGTCATCCTCGACAATCTGAACGCCCACAAGGTCGCCGGGGTGCGCGAGGCCATCGAGGCGGTCGGCGCACGGGTTCTCTACCTCCCGCCCTACAGTCCCGACTTCAATCCGATCGAGCAGGTCTTTGCCAAGGTCAAAGCCCTCCTCCGGACGGCTGCAGCACGGACCGCCGCCGACCTGACCATCGCCATCGAGGACGCGTTCGCCGCCGTTCGACCGGATGAGTGCCGAAACTACCTCACTGCAGCTGGATACGATGCCTATGAGCCAACCTGAAAGGGCACGGCTCTAGCGCCACGGATCTCGACCCTTGGATCGCGAAAACGAGAGTTTGCGGCGCTCCTGCTATCGCGACCTTCGCCTCGGGACTGGACGGTGACGCAACCGCGGTTAAGGCTGCCCTGACCGAGCCCCGGAGCAGCGGTCAGGCCGAAGGCCAAATCAACCGGCTCAAGCTGATCAAGCGCCAAAGCTACGGCCGGGCAGGTCTCGTTCTCCTCCAGCGCCGCATGGTCCTCGCCACCCGATTCACGCAAAGTGAGGAAGAGCCACAGAAACGGGGCAATCCCAATTCAGTTGCCCAATGGGTCACATCCCAACGACGTTCCGCAATCAAACAGATAGGCAACTCAGACGCGAATGCTTTGCATCTCTGGCTGCACAATCGTCCTATTGCCGGTTCAGAGAAAAAATCGAAGTTCCCAACGCCGTCACTAATCCGCTAAGCACTAGTAACATCAGCACGGCGTCCCGCACGTCGTGGCCATACTCGCCGCCCTGACGGATCGCATAGACGCTCAAGGCCAGCGCAAACGACACCAGGAGCACAATGATGAGGTCTGGCAGCATCAATGCCTCCTGATCGCCACACAACGGCGATCCGGACCGGCAGTTGCGGTTAGTACCGCTCCCTCGCGGTAGGCGAATTACGCGCAGACGTGAAAGGCTGTGCGGACTGGATAGGGCCATCCGGCCGAACAGAGCGCTACCCAACTTCTTCGAACCTAAAAGCAGCTTGGTAGTCACAGTGCCCTTAATCGACGGCGCCTCTTCCATGAGGCGGCGGATGACACGATGGTGGGCCCGGCAGGACTCGAACCTGCAACCAGACCGTTATGAGCGGTCGGCTCTAACCATTGAGCTACAGGCCCTGCGCCCGCATAGCCCTCGCAGGCCTGCGGTTGCAATCTGTGTCCCATCTGCAAGCGGCGTAGCGGAGGGCGATCCTATTCGGCCGCCTCCGTCTTACCGGTACCCTCCTGATCGTCCTCAGCCTCGCCCTCGGCCTGATCGTCCGAGCCTTGGTTCTCCATGGTCGCAGCAGGAGCGCCGGCACGGTAGATATCGCCATGGCGTTCGAGTTCGCCGCTCGTCGACATCACACTGAGGTATGTGGCCAGGGTGTTGGCCGCTACGTCGGTCAGGCGCTCCGTGATCTGGGCGTGCGTCAGGCCATCGGTGCCGGCATCCTCCAGGAGCGCCTTGAGTCGACCCTTGGCAGAGTTCGCCCGGGGGCCTCGGGGTCCGCGGCCAGCGCGAGGCTGATCATCGATGTTGGACGCACGGCGGCGCTTCGGCTGATCGTCAGCCAGCTCAATCATCGCCGTGCCTTCAACGATCGACGCCAGCGACCGCTCGGCCATGCGGAGCTTCGCCAACTCGCCGCTCACCCGCTCGTACTCAGCCTCAAGGGTCTCGCGCTGATGCCTCACGTTGGCCAGGGCCCTTGCGAGCGTGTCGTCATTTGCCATTGGTCGATCGACTTCTTCGGTTTTGGGGTGTGGGCTTACAGGCGTAGTCGCTAAGCGTATCATTTGGCCATCTCATGATCGTTGCGATGACGGAAGCTCGCGCCTGCAGCCTGCAGAGCCTGCATGAAAGTGTTGAGCTGGGCAATCGTGACTGTCGGGTCGGCGAGGCTGCTCTCGGCCCGCGCCACAACGCTCACAGCACCTTGGCGTGCTGAGCCAGATCTCTGGGCGCCCAGCGACGGGAGAGCCTGTCTGTCGTCATGCGTTTTAAGCCGTTGAAAGTCGGATCAAGAGTGAGACTTTCTCAGGGATCATCGACATGCAAGTCGCGATCGACGTCCTTTGCTCGGCACCGTTGACCGCTTCGAGGCTCTATGTATCAAACCTTCTCCGCAAGTCTCAATGCCGGTGACCGAGCAGCGCAGACGTCCATCGATGTCAATGTTCTCCAGCCTGATCGCCGTCACAGCACCATCAATCCACCGCCAGCTCCTATGGTTATGCTGTTAGCCATAATAACTGGGTGACCTACGCGGGCTATTTAGATTGGCAGGCTTAGCAATGCATTAATTTGAGAGATAACCGAGTAATAACTTTGAGGCGGGGTTTGCCTGATGCAGAGGGCAATGAGCGTCCGATAAAACTAGGAATGAGGTTTCTTGATCAGAAATAACCAGCAATCAGTATTGGCGACAAATTAGTGCAAATAATAAATTCTGAGATCAACTTATTTTCCCAACAGAGCGATAGTTTTCTCGCGTGACTTGTGAACTGCAATGAATGTATGAATTCCATTGGGCAGGCTATTGTAATTGATCGGCTGTTCAAAATTAATGCATCGATTAGAGATGGTGCTTAGCGCGAAGTCATGTTTCGATAGGGCGTCAACTATTTTTCTCAGACTGTCGGAATGATTCGACGTCGATAAGTAATATTTTAGTTGTACTATATGAATATCACCGGCGGCGAGTTTGCCCTGGAAGCCCTCTAAAACAAGATTGTTTTCGTGGCCGGTATTTAGATTTAAAATATCGATTGATTTGATCGAGTTTTTCTCACAGTAAGCATCTCCTGACAATTCTTTGACGATTGTTTTTTCCCATTTGCCGCCACGGGGCACATTTCCATGAATTAGCAACGATGCTTGAGGATAAATAGGGTCGTATTCTAGCAAACGGGATCCGTCTTTATTCGATAGACCGAACTCGTTTAGTATAAATCGGTCGGACAACGATCTGGCGCTAAGATATTTATTCAATAAAGGATTTACTTCAAAAGAATGTATTTTCGCCATTGTAAATTTATTTAGACATACGGCAGCATATTCGCCGTCATTTGCGCCGACATCAAGGATCGTATGTACTTCAAGCTGAGCAATTTTATCTAGCAAATTCAGTTCTTCGGAGGAAACGGACTGGCATTTCAAACCGCTGCGTCTAATTTTTAAAAACGGAGCCCACCGAGCAACAAAATTATCAAAAATGGTCCCGTCTTGCTGAGCCGCCTGATTCATGTTCGCTCCTGCTTCCTGCAGCGTAGTCATGTAAACTCACTGTAGATCGAACTCATTTTAGCATATTTCCGGCCTGACACAAACTGACGTTCCGAAAGTTTTGTAGGGCTTGGTCTCTCCTTGCGACATCGGTTCGATGGTGGTTTTATAGTGATTCAAAAATTTATGCAGGTGATTAAATTTAAGGAATTTACGATCCGGTAGTTGTATGCTGCTCAATCGACGCAATCTTATAAGTCTAGAAACCGTTCAAAGGCTGTGTTTTATCAACATAAATATTATCACACGATTTTGTCACTGACCTTGATCGAGATGGAGGCTGGCCGGTTAATGCAGGCTCTGTGGCCTGTTTGTATGCAAAATGTAAGTTTGAAGAACCTGTTTTCGACCTGTTCGGTGCGAGCAGATCGCTGGTCGCGGTAGGCGTAAGTGACTGCAAGACCACTCAAAATGCCCCCCCGGGGCCCATTTTCTAGTCTTTTCTGGCGTGTATTTTTGTGAAAACAGAACATCTGGACAATCGCCGTAGCAACGATGGTCTCATTGTTCCGGATGGTCCTGTGTAAGTCGATCGAGCGGGCGCCGCGAAATAAAATTACTGCAATCAAATGGTGATCTCTAATTAATGACATCAACCAGCGGTTGCGACCTCCGGCCAGCGTTTTAAAACTTCACAAAATATTTTCGCGACTTTCTTCATATCGAACGTCCGGAGCCTAGCGTCCGGACCGAAGGTGGTCTTACCTATATCACCACGCGCCGCATCAGGTGGCGCTTCCCAATTCGTGGGACGTGTGGCGAGTTTACCTAAAACGCGAACCCGACTTCGGCCGCGAAGGCGTCGAGGAGCGGCAGCGAGGCGTCGAACAGCGGGCGGGAGCCGAAAGCGTCGCCGGCGCGCACGAACAGGGTCGCCTTGGCGTTGCGATGGGGGCCGAACACGCAGGCCAAGCGGCCGTCGTCCTTGAGCTGGTCGAGCAGCGCCTGCGGCCTGACCTCGACGCGGCCGTTGATCAGGATGACGTCGAACGGGGCCTGCTTGGGGGCGCCGGCCTCCAGCGGACCCTCGATCACCCGGGCCGAGGTTCCGAGTTTGCCACGGACCGCCTCGGCGAAACCGGGCGCCGATTCCAGAGCGGTCACATCCGCGCCGAGTTCCGCCATCACGGCGGCAGCGTAACCGGTGCCGCTGCCGACATCGAGGGCGCTGGCGCCGGGCCGGATCTTAAGGGCCTGGATCAGTCGGGCAAGTACCATCGGCGCCGGCAGGCAACGGGCCTCGCCGTTGGCCCCGGCGAGATTCAGGGTCTGATCGATGTAGGCGAACGGCTCGCGGCCTTTCGGCACGAAGGTCTCGCGCGGCACCGTGTCGAACGCGTCGAGCACCGCGTTGTCGTTCACGTCGAAGGTCCGCAACTGGCAGTCGACCATCATCCGCCGCGCCTGCGCGTAATCGATCATCGATACGTGTCCTCGAACCGGATCGGAATGCTGCCCCGGCCGGGCCGCGGCGGACGCCGGGGGCCCCGGCCAAGCGCGAGCGTTCCGGACGCGCGCGTTTTCGGAGATCACCCGCCAAAAGGCAAGGTTCTCTCGGACGGGCACGTCGCCGACACGCCTGCCCACCGGCGAAGCGGATAGCGGAGCGCGGGTGACGACCGCATCCCGCTGTCGCGCGAGGGTTGTCCGCGGGCTCGCCTTGCACGGCTAGACGTTGAATAATGAGTACAGACCGGACCGGGCGATCCAAGACGCCGGCCGTATCGGGAGACACCATGATTCCAGCCAGCAAGCCGATCCTGAGCCGCGGGCTCGCCACCGCGCTCGCCTGCCTGGGCCTCGGGACCCTCGCTCCGGGCGGATCGCGCGCTCAGGAGACGCCGGCCAGCTCGGCGCCCCCGGCCACCGTGCAGGTCGACCGCGGCTCGGCGCTCTACGGACGCCCCGAAGGCGGGGACGCGGCCAAGCTCGCCCCGGTAGCGGGGCCACCCCTGGCCACCGCCGCCGCCAAGCTGCCACTCGACAAGCTGAAGGTGCCGGAGGGCTTCAAGGTCGAGGTCTATGCCAGCGGCCTCGCCAACGCGCGCTCGATGACGCAGGCGCCGGACGGCACGCTGTTCATCGGCACCCGCACGGTCGGCAAGGTCTACGCGGTGCTGCCGCAGGCCGGGCCGGACGGCAAGCGCGTGGTGAAGACCATCGCGTCCGGCCTCCACCGTCCGAACGGCGTCGCGTTCCACGACGGCGCCCTGTACGTGGCCGAGCTGTCCAAGATCTGGCGCTACGACGACATCGCCAAGCACCTCGACGGCGCCGAGAAGCCGACCCTCGTCTACGACGACCTGCCGAAGGACGAGGCCCATGGCTGGAAGTTCATCGCCATCGGTCCGGACAACAAGCTCTACGTCCCGGTCGGCGCGCCCGGCAACATCGTGATGCCCCCGGACACGCACGCCCAGATCCGGCGCATCGATCTCGATGGCAAGAACGCCGAGGTGGTCGCCCGCGGGGTGCGCAACACGGTGGGCTTCGACTGGAACCCGAAGACCAAGCAGCTCTGGTTCACCGACAATGGCCGCGACTGGGTCTCTGAGGACATCCCGAACGACGAGCTGAACGTGCTGACCGAACCCGGCAAGCAGCATTTCGGCTACCCGTTCTGCCACCAGGGCACGTTCACCGATCCCGAATACGGCTGGGGCCATTCCTGCTCGGAATTCACGGCCCCGGCGGGCCTGCTCGGGCCGCACACGGCCTCGCTCGGCATGCGGTTCTACACCGGCGCGCAGTTCCCGGAGGCTTACAAGGATGCGGTCTTCATCGCCCGGCACGGGTCCTGGAACCGCACGACGAAGCTCGGGGGCGACGTGGTGATGGCGAAGCTCGGCCCGGACGGCAAGGTCGCATCCGTCGAGCCGTTCCTGACCGGCTTCCTGCAGGACAACAAGTATGCCGGGCGCCCGGCGGACGTGCTGGTCGCCAAGGACGGGTCGCTGCTCGTCTCGGACGATTACAACGGCGCGATCTACCGCGTCAGCTACGGCCAGTGATGCGCGGTCCGTCGAGGATCGGGGTTGTCCGGGGGCTCGCGCTGCCCCTCGGCGCCCTGCTGGCGGGGGCGGCTCTGGCCGCGCCCCAGTCGACCGTACCCCAGTCGGCCGTGCCGGAGCGGCTGGCCCCGTGCGTGGCCTGCCACGGGAGCGGCACCTCCGAGACCGAGGGTGTACCCTCGCTCGGCGGACAGCAGGCGGATTATGTCGTGACGCAGCTGTTCCAGTTCCGGGAGAAGCAGCGTGAGGCCCCGCCGATGAACGACGTCGCCGCCGGCTTCTCCGACGACGACCTGCGCGCCTATGCCGATGCGGTCGCGACCCTGCCGCCCCCCGCGTGGTCGGGGCCGGCTGCGGACCCGGCCCTGGTGGCACGCGCGCAGGCGCTGGTCTCCAAGCACCAGTGCAATTCCTGCCACGGCGCCGACTTGGCCGGCCGGGATGCGATTCCCCGAATCCGGGCGCAGCGGGAAGAGGTCCTCGCGCAGGCGCTCGCGGCCTACAAGTCGAACGCCCGGCCGGGCTACGACCCCGCGATGAACGAAGTCGCGCAGGGCCTGAGCGAGGCCGACATCAAGGATCTGGCGGCCTACGTGGCCCGGCTGTAGGCAGCGCAGCTCAACCGACGGTGCGCAGCGTATCGCCCACGGCCAGCGCTCCGCCGGCGATCACCTCGGCGTAGACGCCGAGGTCGCGGTGGCCGAGCCGTGCGTCGAGAGTCCAGGGGATGTCGAGGTCGCGCACGCCGCTCACCGGATCGACGTTGGTGGCGGCGCAGCGCACCGTGCGCTTGGTCACCTTGAGCCGCAATCCGCTCGGGGCCTCGATCACCCGCCCGACCATGTCGAGCTCGGCGAACGGCGCCAGCCCATCGACCAGCAGGTTGCCACGGAACCGCAGCGGATCGACCGGCGCGCCGAGATAGTCTTCGACGGCCGTCACGCTCGCCCGGTTGATCAGCGAGACGTAGCCGGTGGGCGAATCGGTGAACCGGTATTGCGGCGGCGCCGCGAGCACCTTCGGTTCACCCCGCAGGCTCTCCGGGAGGTAGCGCCGCATCAGGTCGGCCAGCCCGTCGCGACCGGCCTCCGTGTCGAGCCGGAAGGCCAGCGTTTCGCCGGCATGCTCCACCGTGAGGGTCGCGGTGGCGTCGTCGTAACGGGTGCGCAGGCGGGCCAGCGCCTCGTCGCGCATCAGCATCAGGTACTTGGTCTTGGGCTGGTGCCGCGGCGCCACCGGGTTGAAGCCCGAAGGCCCGTTCTCGATGGCATAGAGCCGGTCCCCCGGGAAGAAGCCGCTGGTCTCCAGCTCCGCCCGTTCCAAGGGCTCGGGACTCAGCCCCTTCACGGGGTAGCGGTAGAGGCCGAGGAGGCCGATGTCGTGCGCGGCTTGCATGGCGCGAAGGTGGCTTGGAAAAGCTGTGCCGCGCAAGTGCCGAAGCCCTTGTGGTGCGCAAATACAACACCACATCCGGATCACCGGCGGCTTTCGGCGCCGGGGTCCCTCGCGGCAGAGTGCCGGGGGGCGACGTTTCGGCAGGGCCGCGCCATCTCGGGCGGCGGATGCCGGCACGGGAGGGTGAGACACGCATGAATTTCGAACTCTACACCGAGCGCGCCCGCGGCTTCGTCCAGGCGGCTCAGAACCTCGCGATGCGCGAGGGCCATCCGCAGCTTCAGCCGGGGCACCTGCTCAAGGTGCTGCTCGACGATCCCGAGGGCCTGTGCGCCGGTCTGATCGACCGCGCGGGCGGGCAGTCGCGGGTCGCGCTGGCGCAGACCGAGCAGTGGCTCGCCAAGCAGCCGAAGGTTTCCGGCAATGCGTCGGCCCCGCAGGCGACGCGCGAGCTGATGCGCCTGTTCGACACCGCCGAGACCGCCGCCAAGAAGGCCGGCGATTCCTTCGTCACGGTGGAGCGCCTGCTTCTCGCCCTGGCGGTGGAGAAGGAGTCCGAGGCCGGCCGCGCGCTGCAGGCGGCGGGCGTGACGCCCGCGTCGCTGAACGGAGCGATCAATGCGCTCCGCAAGGGCCGCACCGCCGACAACGCTTCGGCCGAGAACGCCTACGACGCGCTGAAGAAATATGCCCGCGACCTCACCGAGGCCGCCCGGGACGGCAAGCTCGACCCGGTGATCGGCCGCGACGAGGAGATCCGGCGGACCATCCAGGTCCTGTCGCGGCGCACCAAGAACAACCCCGTCCTGATCGGCGAGCCTGGCGTCGGCAAGACCGCGATCGTGGAGGGCCTGGCCCTGCGCATCATCAACGGCGACGTGCCGGAATCGCTTAAGGACAAGAGCCTGCTGGCCCTCGACATGGGCTCCCTGATCGCCGGCGCGAAGTATCGCGGCGAGTTCGAGGAGCGGCTGAAGGGCGTGCTCTCCGAGGTCACGGCGGCCGAGGGCGGCATCATCCTGTTCATCGACGAGATGCACACGCTGGTCGGCGCCGGGAAGGCGGACGGGGCGATGGACGCCTCGAACCTGCTGAAGCCGGCGCTCGCCCGCGGCGAACTGCACTGCGTCGGCGCGACCACGCTGGACGAGTACCGCAAGCACGTGGAGAAAGACGCGGCCCTGGCCCGGCGCTTCCAGCCGGTCTTCGTGTCGGAGCCCACCGTGGAGGACACGGTGTCGATCCTGCGCGGGCTGAAGGAGAAGTACGAGCAGCACCACGGCGTGCGCATCCAGGATTCGGCCCTGGTGGCGGCCGCGACGCTCTCGAACCGCTACATCACCGACCGGTTCCTGCCCGACAAGGCGATCGACCTGATCGACGAGGCTGGCTCGCGCCTGCGCATGCAGGTCGATTCGAAGCCCGAGGAACTCGATTCGGTCGACCGCGAGATCGTACGGCTGAAGATCGAGGCCGAGGCGCTCAAGAAGGAGACCGATTCCGCCTCCCGCGACCGGCTGGTCCGGCTGGAGCGGGAGCTGGCCGACCTGGAGGAGCGTTCGGCGTCGATCACGGCCCGGTGGAAGGCCGAGAAGGACAAGCTCGGCACGGCCGCCGGCCTGAAGAAGAAACTCGACGAGGCCCGCAACGAGCTGGCCGCGGCCCAGCGCCAGGGCCAGTACCAGCGCGCCGGCGAACTCGCCTACGGCGTGATTCCCGGCCTGGAGAAGCAGCTCGCCGAGATCGAGGAGAAGGCCGAGGGCGGTCGCGACGGCATGATGGAGGAGGCGGTGACGCCCGCTCACGTCGCCGGGGTTGTGTCGCGCTGGACCGGCGTACCGGTGGACAAGATGCTGGAGGGCGAGCGCGAGAAGCTGCTCGACATGGAGGACGCGCTCGCCAAGCGCGTCGTCGGCCAGCGCGAGGCGGTGGAGGCGGTCTCGACCGCGGTCCGGCGTGCGCGGGCGGGGCTTCAGGACCCGAACCGGCCGATCGGCTCGTTCATGTTCCTCGGCCCCACGGGCGTCGGCAAGACCGAGTTGACCAAGGCGCTCGCCGGCTTCCTGTTCGACGACGACACGGCGCTCGTGCGCATCGACATGTCCGAGTACATGGAGAAGCACGCGGTGGCCCGCCTGATCGGCGCGCCTCCGGGCTATGTCGGCTACGAGGAGGGCGGGGCGCTCACCGAGGCGGTCCGGCGGCGGCCCTATCAGGTCGTGCTGTTCGACGAAGTCGAGAAGGCGCATCCGGACGTGTTCAACGTCCTGCTGCAGGTTCTCGACGACGGCCGGCTCACGGACGGGCAGGGGCGGACGGTCGACTTCCGCAACACGCTTCTGATCATGACCTCGAATCTCGGGTCCGAGTACCTGGTGAACCAGCCCGCGGGCGAGGACACCGATGCGGTCCGCGACGAGGTGATGAACGTGGTGCGGGGCCACTTCCGGCCGGAATTCCTGAACCGGGTCGACGAGATCATCCTGTTCCACCGCTTGGCGCGGTCGGAGATGGGGGCGATCGTGGAGATCCAGCTCGGGCGCCTGGCGAAGCTCCTGGAGGATCGCAAGATCGTCCTCGACCTCGACGAGGAGGCCAAGATCTGGCTCGCCGACAAGGGCTACGACCCCGCCTACGGCGCGCGCCCGCTCAAGCGGGTGATCCAGAAGAACGTCCAGGATCCGCTGGCCGAGCTGGTGCTCTCGGGCAAGATCCACGACGGCGAGACGGTGTCGGTCCGCTCGGGTCCGATGGGCCTGATGATTGGCGACGTCACGGTCGGCGCCGAGCGCCGGCCCGCGAACGTGGCCCTGAACTGAGCGCTGCGGTTTGCGAGTAAGGCGGCGCGCCGGATGACGGCGCGCCGCCTCTTTTTGCGATTGCGGCGTCGCCTTAGTGTCCGAACCAGCGCAGCAGGCCGCTCGCGACGAATACCGCGATCAGAGCCAAGAACAGCTGCGGGCTCGTCGGCATCGATGCCACACGCCCCTTGATCTCGGCGGTATCGGCCAGGATCCTCTTCAGGTTGGCCCTGATTTCGAGCCGCTTAATGCGTGTTTCCATGTGTTGGGATGTCCCGCCTGGGCCGCCCGGAGGCGTGCCCGAGCCATGGCTGTTGCGGCTATCGCGTCTCGCAGCTTGCCAGCGCATTTGCGCGCGCCAAAGGGCCGATTGGGCCATGGTCCGTCTATGTTGTGAGATTGGCGCTCAGCGTATCGAGGAATGTGGCGGCTTCCTCAATGCTCCTGCTAGCTTGCGCGAGGTGCTTGCGCTTGAAGCCGCCACAATCATCCGCTTCGACGGCATCGTTCACAGCGTAAACCGCGGTCAAGCACTGGCCGAGCGAGGCGACCATCTCATCGGTCTGGCACGCATCAAGCGGAATGGTTTCCCGACGCTCGACCTTATCGGTCCAGCTGCTGTTCGAATACCGGACTATCTCGTCTTCGGATGTCATGTGTAAGAGTTCCGGAACCCGTGCTGACGACTGTGTCGAACGGTGAACATCGAGTCGATGCCAGCATGATGGCAGCTCTTTCAACGGCGCGCATGTCAAAACGCCCAGCATAAGACTTCTATCCTCGAAATCCGGGCCCGTCTCGAGAATTGATCGAATAGTGGCCGCTATCAGCCCCCCGCAACACGCCGAGCGTGAGCCAGGATGACCACCTGCAGCGCAAGCCCTCCAGCCGCGACCGCGGCGGCCGCCACCGGCAAGGCGGAGATTCCCGCCAGCGTGACCACCACGCCCCCGAGCGCCGCGCCCGCCGCGCCGCCGAGATAGTTCGCGGAGCTGTTCAGCGCGACCGAGACGCTGCCATGCTCCGGCCGGAGGTGGAGCAGGGCATGCTGCTGCGGCGCCTGCGAGGCCCAGCCCATCGCGCCCCAGAGCAGCACCGGCAGGTAGCCGAGAAGCGAGACGCCCAGCAGGCCGGGAAGCCATGCGAGCGCCAGCGTCAGGGCGGCCAGGATGACCGCCATGATCCGCCGGGGATCGCGGGTCCGGTCGATCAGCGGCCCGACCGAAAAACTACCCACCATCCCGCCGATGCCCCAGGCCCAGAAATGAGAGGCCGCTGCGCCACCCAGCCCGGCCCGCTCCAGAAGGGATGCCAAGTAGGTGTAGAGACCGAGGCTGGCGATTGCCGTTAGGAACGTGACCGCCACCGTCGCGACGATGGCTGAGTCGGTCAGCAAGGCCGCACGCGCGCGCCAGGACGGCGGCTCCGCGGCGATGATGTCGGGCAGGCGCGCCAGGATGCCGGCAGTCGCTGCCGCACCCAGGATCGTCACCATCCAGAGCGCGCCCTGCCAGCCGAGCCTGTCGGCGATCCACAACCCGGCCGGAACGCCGATCACCGTCCCGGTGCTCATGCCGCCCAGCGTCAGCGCCAGCGCGCGCCCTTTGCGGCCCGGATCCACCAGGGCCGCCGCCGATGTGATCGCGACCGGAGCGTAGAGGCCGGCCGCGAGGCCGGCGAGCGCCCGGGCGAGGAGCAGCCCGAACAGGCCGGTCGCGAGGGCGCTCAACAGGTTCGCTAGAGTGAAGATCGCAAGCGCCACGCCGAGCACGCGCCGCACCGGCCGTCCGGCGAGCAGACCTGCGCAGATCGGCGCCGCCAGGGCGTAAGCCAACGTGAAGACCGTGACAGCCTGTCCGGCTTCGCCGGCGCTAATGTCGAACGTGGCTCCGATCTTCGGGAGCAGCCCCGCGACCACGTACGCATCCAAGCCCAGGGCGAACATCCCGAGCGCCAGAATCGCGATTGGCTTCACGTCTCGCCGCCTATTTACGATCTACGACGAAAATCGTACATATAAGGCGCCATGAGTGCCCGCAAGTTCTTTCACCCCGACCGCGCCGAGCTGACCCTGCATCGGGTGCTGTTCGCGCTAAGCGATCCGACCCGCCTCGCGGTCGTGTCGGACCTCCTAATGGCCGGCGAGCGCGCGTCCGGCGACCTCCTGGCCGAAAGCGTGCCGCGATCGACCATGACGCACCATCTCAAGATCCTGCGCGAGGCCGGCGTGACGCGCACCCGGCCCGAAGGGATGCGCTGCCTGATCTCGCTGCGCCGTGAGGACGTCGGCGCCCGCTTCCCCGGCCTCCTCGACGCCATCATGGCCCATGGCGAGGCCGAAGCGTGAGGGCGTCGCCGGCTGCGTCCAGGAAGAATGCGTTTCCGACGGGCATACCCCTCGGCGGGAGCCGGCGCTGAGCCCCGATTCCTGTGGGCCTTGCCAGACAGTAGGGCCTCCCAACCCGTTGGGTTGGTGGCTAGGCCCGGCGGATCGCCCCCGCCAGGTCGGCCGCCTGGTCCCGATCCCGGCAGACCAGCCAGAGGTCGTCGTGGGCGGACAGCTCCGCGTCGAACAGGTCGATGAAGGCGGCCGGCGGGGCGGCGAGGTCGGGCCAGTGGTAGAGGCCGAATCCCAGGGCCTCGAACAGCGGCAGGATCGGCGCCAGGTCCCACAGCTTGTTGTTGCTCAAGGTCGCGTCGAGCCGACCCGTGGCGAGGAGCGCTGCGTCCGAGATCGTGCCGCCCTCGCTCCAGGGAAACCAGCCGCGCCCGTAATCCACGGTGTAGCGCTGGGCGGTGACCGCGAGCCAGCCGACATGGCCGGTCCGGCGGGGGGAGGGGGCCAACGGGCGCAGCGCCTCCGTCCGGCGCCCGCCCCGGGTCGGCGCCCAGAACGCCTGACCCTCGGAGGCGGCGAACAAGATGCCCTCGGCGGTCTCCGCATTCTCCGTGCGGGCGGGGGCGGAGCGATTCTCGTTCCAGGCTGGCAGGTTCATCACGCCCGCGCGGGGCCAGCCCGACCGGCAGGCCGCCGCCATCACGCCCCAGCCCGACAGGCCGCCCGCGAACGGCCGTGTGCCGTCGATCGGGTCGCCCACGAAGGTCCAGGCCTCGCGCGCCAGCATCGCCTTGGCGGCCGCGTGGCCGAGGTCGTCGGCGGTCTCTTCCTCGATCAGGTCGGGGCCGAACCGCGCGTGCAGCAGGCGGCTCACGGCGAGGTCCGCCTCGGTTAGCGCCTGGCCGAGGTCGGGCCCCTTGTTGGTCATCGCGAGACCCTCCGCGCGCATCGCGAGCGCCAGCGGCGCGGCCTCCTCGGTGAAGGCGAGCAGTGCGGCGAGGACATCGCCGGCCGGGGCGTCGGGTGCGATCATGCGGCGAACAACGCGGGCTGGCGCAGCATCAGCGCCTGGACCAGGACCAGGGTCTTGAGATCGGACAGCCGCCCGGCGCGGACCCGCTCCGCGAGTTCGGCCAGAGGCACCTCCAGCACCTCGACCTGCTCGCCCTCGCCGGGCAATCCGCCCCCCGGGCCGACGCGGTCGGCCTGATGGTAGGGGGCGAGGTAGAGCCACAGGCGCTCCGAGGAAACGCTCGGCATGCTGTAGGCATGGGTGACACGCTCGAGACGTTCGAGCTGCACGCCCGCCTCCTCCATCGCCTCGCGGATCGCGGTCGCCTCCGGCTCGCCGCCGTCGAGGCCCCCGGCCGGCGCCTCGTCGAGGGCGGGCGGCTCGCCCCAGAAGGCCGGGCCGACCCGGCTCTGCCGGACCAGCAGGGCCACCCGCCGCTCGGGATCGTAGGGCAGCACGCAGGCCGCCTCGCCGTGGTCCTCCAGGGCCCGCGGCACCGTGCTGCCGTCGGGCTGGGTCAGCGTGGCGATGCCGAAGGTGTTCCAGCCCCGGTGGATCACCCGCAGGGGCAGGGCGGTCTGCGTGCCGGTCATGAGCGGGTCAGCGCTGGGTGGTGGCGGCGGTCTGGCCGAACATCACCTTCTTGGCGTCCTCGCTCATGGTCTTGCCGTGGTCGGGGTTGATCTCCGGCGCTCGGGCGTAGGCAGCCTGGGTCGCGGGCCGCTCCGCGATGGCCGTGAACCAGCGCTTGAGGTTGGGATGCTGGTCGAGGTCCTGGCCCTGCTTCTCCCACGGCACGATCCACGGGTAGCAGGCCATGTCGGCGATCGAGTAATCCGAGCCCGCGACGAAGGTGCGATCGGCCAGCCGCCGGTCGAGCACGCCGTAGAGCCGGTTGGTCTCGTTGACGTAGCGCTTGATCGCGTAATCGATCTTCTCGGGGGCGTATTGCGAGAAGTGATGGTTCTGGCCCAGCATCGGCCCGAGCCCGCCCATCTGCCAGAACAGCCATTGCAGGACCTCGGCCCGGCCACGCGGATCGCTCGGGATGAAGCGGCCGGCTTTCTCGGCGAGATACAACAGGATCGCGCCCGATTCGAACAGGGAAACCGGAGCGCCGCCGCCGGCCGGCTCGTGATCCACGATCGCCGGCATGCGGTTGTTTGGGGCGATCTTGAGGAAATCCGGATTGAATTGTTCGCCCTTGCCGATGTTGATCGCCTTGATCTGGTAAGGAATACCCGCCTCTTCGAGGAACATCGTGACCTTATGGCCGTTCGGCGTCGGCCAATAGTACAGATCGATCATCGGATTATGTCCCGCTGACGCGTCGTCCTGGGCGATGGGTGCCGGCTTTCGGAAAGGATGACGCAAAAACAAAGCTCTGGGGCCGCCTCGTGGATCGGGTGTCCAAGAGGAGGCTCCGAGCCCCCGGCGGTTGGGAGGTGGGTCTCTGGAGCGTTCCGGTCAAGCATCGTCCGGAGCGATCGCGGCCTCATCCGCCGGGGCAGCCCTGCGTGTCCACGTAGAGGGCGTAGAGCGACTGGCTCGCCGCCATGAACAGGCGGTTCCGGTGCCGGCCGCCGAAGCACAGATTGGCGCAGCGCTCCGGCAGGTGGATGCGGCCGATCAGGCAGCCCTCCGGGTTGAACACCATGACGCCGTCGAGGGCGTCGTCACCCATGCCCCAGCCGCACCAGAGATTGCCGTCCTGATCGCAGCGGATCCCGTCCGGCGTGCCAGGCCCGGCATCGATCAGCACCCGGCGATCGCGCAGGGTCCGGCCGCCGACCACGTCGAAGGCGACGATGCGCCGGGTCGGCTCGCCGCGGGATTCCACGAGGTAGAGCCGCGATTGATCCGGTGAGAAGCACAGGCCGTTCGGACCGGCGATGTCGTGCGCGACCACGTCCAGGGCGCCGGTCTCCGCGTCCAGCCGGTAGACGTTCTGGGGGAGCTCGGATTCGGCGCGCTCGCCCTCGTAGTAGCCCGAAATCCCGAAGGTCGGATCCGTGAACCACACCGCGCCGTCGCGCGCGGTGACGAGGTCGTTCGGTGCGTTGAGGCGCCGGCCCTCGAAGGCGTCGGCCAGCACGGTGAGCGACCCGTCATACTCGGTCCGCACCACCCGGCGGCCGCCATGCTCACAAGTGACGAGCCGCCCCTGGCGGTCTCGGGTGTTGCCGTTGGCGAAACCCGACGGCCTGCGGAACGTGCCGACGGCGCCGGTCTCCTCGTCCCAGCGCAGGATCCGGTTGTTCGGGATATCGCTCCACAGGAGATAGCGCCCATCCCCGAACCAGACCGGCCCCTCGCTCCAGCGGCAGCCGGTGGTGAGGCGCTCGACCGCCGCGCTGAACACCCGGTAGCGGGCGAACGAGGCGTCGAGGATCTCGACCGCCGGGTCGGGGTAGCGCGCGCTTGGCGTCCACACGGGATTGGGCTCCTGGCACCGGCGCGCCGATCCGGGCGCGGGCCAACCGCGATATAGGAACGACGGGGCGATGCCAGTGGCGGAGAGCGGCGCCGCGCCGGGTTCGTCAGGCGATCGCCGGCTGCTCACCCCGTACGCATCGCAGAGGATGCCGGTCGAATAGAATCGTGGGCCGGGGCATCGTCTCAGCGGGAGCGACGAGAACCAAGATCCCCCACCGCCAATCTCCGCGCCGCGTCTCCACCGCCCCCCAATGGAATGCAGTTCGGTTCGTCGGTGCGAGAATCAGCCCTCGCCGTCCTGAGGAAGACCGTACGCGCCGCTCAATTGTCTGACAAGTGGGGTGTCGACGCTTGGTCCTGCTTTCGATAAATGGCGGGTCAATCCCGGCTCGGGATGGCCCCTGTGGCCCGCTGCCCCGTTGCGCCCGGACCAGCGAAACGCTACGGATCTGTACCCGTAACGGGGTGTCGGGGTGTGGCGCAGTCTGGTAGCGCACCTGGTTTGGGACCAGGGGGTCGTAGGTTCGAATCCTATCGCCCCGACCATTCGATCAGGAGCTTGTCGAGTTCAGATGCCGAGCGCCCGCATCTTCCGCCCCTCCCGGGACGCCACGCAGTCGGGCCAGGCCCGCACGAAGCAGTGGCTTCTCGAGTTCGACCAGACCAGCCCGCGCGAGATCGATCCGCTGATGGGCTGGAACGGATCGGCCGACATGATGCAGCAGGTACGCCTGGAGTTCGACACGGAGGAGGAGGCGGTCGCCTACGCCAAGCGCGAGGGCATCGCCTACCGGGTCGAACAGCCGGCCAAGCCGGTGTTCCGCAAGGGCCTGTCCTACTCGGATAACTTCAAGTTCAACCGCACGGCGCCCTGGACCCACTGAGGCGCTTCAGCGCGCCCGCGGGCGGGGTCGCGGGCTGTCACGAACCGCGGCGCGCTTTCCACGCCGCGTAGGGCGCTTCGCCCGCCGGCCGGATCTGGCTGAGTCGCATCGGCTGTTCGTCCAGGGGGCGGCACAGTTCCGCGTAGATGCTCGCGCTGCCGGCTCCGTGCTCCTCCGCTTCCTCCGCCGAGAAGGCGAAGTAGCCTTCGCGGAAGCCGGCGAGCCGCATCGCCGCATGGCACATCGGGCAGGGGCGCCCGCTCGCGTACATCACGCAATCGGAGAGGTCGCGCCGCGCCAGCATTTGGCTGGCCTCGCGCAGCGCCACCATCTCGGCATGCCCGGTCGGGTCGTTGGTGGCGTGCACGGTGTTGGCAGCCCGGACCAGGACGGCGCCGTCGCGCACGATCACCGCGCCGTACGGAGATCCGCCGGCCAGAACGTTCGCCTCGGCCAGCGCGACCGCTTCGCGGATATAGCTCTCGTGCTCCGACATCCCTGCGCCTCTGCGTGAACCCGCGCGCCAACGCGCCGCCGGGCCGGGAGTTCAGAACGCGTAGCGCACGGTGCAATAGGGCAGGGATTCGGCCAGCAGGGCCTTGAACCGGGCGAGCCAGCGGCCTTTCCAGCCGGTCCGGTAGCGCAGGTTGGTGCCGCCGCCCTCCGAGACCTTCGCTTCCTGGATATCCGGCCGCCACAGCAGATCCTCCGCCTTGGGGTGCCAGCCGAGATTTACGTCGTGCAGCCCCGCATTGTGGGTCAGCATGATGATCTCGCACTTAAGCTGCGCCTTGGCGGCGTCCGAGAGCGTGGCGTCGATCTCGGCGAACAGCGCCCGCCAATCCGCCTCCCAGCCCTCGTAGAGGATCACCGGCGAGAAATTGGCGTGGACCTCGTAGCCGGCGGCCACGAAGTCGTCGATCGCGGCGATGCGCTCCGGGATCGGCGTCGTGCGCACGTCGACGATCTTGGCGATCCGGGCAGGCATCAGCGAGAAACGGATCCGCGTCTTGCCTTGCGGGTCGTAGGCCAGGAGATCGCGGTTGACCGCCTTGGTGGCAAACGACGCCTTGGCGTTCGGCAAGGTGCGGAACCGCTCGATGAAGGTGCGGACGCCGCTGCTCACCGCCGCGTCCACCGACAGGTCGCCGTTCTCGCCGATGTCGTAGATCCAGTGCGCCGGGTCGATTGTGTCGGGGGCCGGCAGGGGGCCCTGCCGGTCCGCGTGCCGGGCGATCGCCGCGCAGGCCTGGTCGATGTTCACGAACAGCGAGATCGGGTTCGAGAAGCCCTTGCGCCGCGGCACGTAGCAATAGGCGCAGGCCATGGCGCATCCGTTCGAGGTCGAGGGCGCGATGAAGTGGGCGCTGCGGCCGTTCGGCCGCATGGTCAGGCCCTTCTTCACGCCGAGCACCAGGGTCGAGCGCTTGATCCGGACCCAGTCCTCCACCGATCCCGCGTTCCCGTGGAGCGCCGGGATATTCCAGTGCGACGGCACGGGGATGCGCTCGGCGTCGGGGAAGCGCGTCAGGATCTCCCTGCCGATCGGGTAATCGCCCACCGTGGGCTCGTGGTAGATCGTCCGGATGTCGAGGAGGTCGCTGGTGAGGGCCATGCTGCGTCCGGGGCCCGGCTGCGGCCCGACCCGCGATATGGCGCGTGACGGCGGGACCGGAATAGCTTGCGACGTGCGGTCCCAATGGTCCGCGGCGGTCGATTCCATGGACGCGTGATCTCAACACTCTCTTACGACTCTTGATTGATTATCCCATGCCTCTGATTGGACGCATGATGACAATTCACGACCTGGAGGAAGCGGCCCCAGGGACGGCAGTCTCCGGCGATCCGGGGCGGCTGCAGGCGCTGGTCCGCCGGGATCAGCTCGAGGCGGTGCGCGGCAGCGTCCTCACCGCGATTCCGGTCAACATGCTGCTCGGGCTCGCCAGCGTGCTGGTGGCGTTCCAGGGCGGCAACGGCCGCGCCGGGGTGGTCTGGTACGCGGCCTCGACTGCGGCCAATATCCTGCGCATCGGCCTGTGCCGGTCGTCGTGTCCGGGGCTCGCCCTAACCGCCGAGATGCCGCCGGACATGGCCAGGGCCGCCTCGCGCTCGGTCGAGGGACACCTGCGCGCCTGCACCGTCGCGGCCTTCCTGTCGGGGCTGGTCTGGGCGTTCCAGCCGCTGCTCTGCGCGGGCTACACCTCGGCGCAGGCCCTGTTCTACCTCACCATCACCTGCGGCATCACCGCCGGCGCCGTCACCCACGGGACGGCCTATGCCCGCATCCCGTTCAGCTTCATCCTGCTGCCGCTGCTGTCGGTGGCGTTCTGCCTGTTCGGCGGCGGCGGGTTCGACCGCTGCTGCCTGGCGGCCTGCGTGCTGCTCTATCTCGCCGCCCTGTCCCGCACCGCGTTCCAGAGCGAGGCGGGTTACCGCGAGGCGAGCCGGCTGAAGAACGACGCCACCGCGCTGGCCCGCTCCCGCGCCGAGGCGCAGGCCAGCGCCACCGCGCTGGTTGAGGAGATGCGCTGGCGCGCGACCCACGACGACCTCACCGGCCTGCTCAACCGGGCCGGCTTCATCCAGCAGGCCGAGGACCGCCTCGGGACGCACGCGGATACCGGTTCGACCGGCGCGGCCGGGCTCCGCTTCGGCGCCGGCACCGCCTGCCTGCTGCTCGACCTCGACGGCTTCAAGTCGGTCAACGACGTCTACGGCCACCAGACCGGCGATCGGGTGCTGGTCGAGGTCGCGCGGCGGGTGCGCGCCGCCCTGCCGCCGGGCGGCCTCGCCGCGCGGCTCGGTGGGGATGAGTTCGCGGTGCTGTACGATCCCGTCGCCGCAAACATGCCCTACGCGGATCTCGCCGCCGGCCTCATCGCGGCGGTCGCCCAGCCGTTCGACGGCTTCGACGAGGGGCGGCTCGGGGTCAGCATCGGCGTCCACGCCCAACCCGAACCCGACCTGATGGCGATGCTCAGCTGCGCCGACGAGGCGCTGTACGCCTCGAAGGCCGCGGGCCGGAACCGCTTCCGGCTGTTCGACGCCGGCCTGCGTGACTGCCTGGAGATGCGGCGCGAGCTGGAGCGCGACCTGTCGCACGCGCTGGTCGAGAACGCCCTCGAGGTCTGGTTCCAGCCGATCTACGCTCTGGACGCCCGGACGCTGGTCGGGCTCGAGGCGCTGGTGCGCTGGCACCACCCCCGCCTCGGCTGGATCGCGCCCCCCGACCTGATCGCCGCCGCCGGCATGGCCGGGCTGACCGAGTCGCTCCTGCGCTTCATCCTCGATCAGGTCTGCCGGATGATGGAGATCCTGCGTGCCCGGGGCCTCGGCACCGTCCGGGTGGCGATGAACGTCTCGCCTCGGGAGATGGCGCAGATCCCGGTGGACGAGATCGTCATCGCGCGCCTCGTCGCCCTCGATCTGCCGGCTGCCCTCCTGGAGATCGAGATCACCGAGGAGACCGCCCTCGATCTCGGCGCGGTCCAGGGCAAGCTTCAGGCGCTCTCGCGCGCCGGCATCCGGGTGGCGCTCGACGATTTCGGCATCGGCTACTCGTCGCTGTCGTCGCTCCGGCAGCTCCGGGCCGACCGGATCAAGATCGACCGCAGCTTCGTCACCGGCCTCAGCACCTGCGACGACAAGCGCGGGCTGGTCCTGGCGGTGCTCGGCCTCGGCACCCTGCTCGGGCTGGAGGTCGTGGCCGAGGGGGTTGAGTCGCAGGACGACCTGCAGATGCTGCAATCGATGGGCTGCCCGTTCCTGCAGGGCTACCATCTCGGGCGGCCGATGCCGGTGCAGACCCTGGAGGCGACCCTGTTCCCCGACCGGACACAGGCAGCCTGATCGCGGAGCTGGCCCGGACGGCGGCGACTGCTGCGCAGAGCATCCCTGTCCGGCTCACCCCAGCCGGTAATCCGCCATGCGGGCGCGCCGGGCGCTGCGGCGGTAGGCCATCACCGAATCGGGCCACAGGGTTGTGTTGCGCCCCTCGGCGTCGAGGTACCAGCTCCGGCAGCCACCCGTCTGCCAGATGCTGTCGGCCAGCCGGGTCTGGATCCGGTCGAGGAACCGCGCCTGCGCCTCCGGGCGGACCTCGATCGCCCGGGCGCCCTTGCGCAGGGCCTCCAGGCAGTCGAGGACGTGCCGCGCCTGAACCTCGATCATGGAGATGATCGAGTTGTGGCCCAGCCCGGTGTTGGGACCGAGCAGCATGAAATAATTCGGGAATCCCGCGACCGTGATGCCCTGGTAGGCGCCCATCCCGTCCGCCCAGGCATCCGTGAGCCTAAGGCCATCGCGCCCGACGAGGTCCATCCGGGTGAAGCTCCCGGTGACGTCGAAGCCGGTGGCGTAGACGATCACGTCGAGGGCGTGCGCGTGGCCGTCGGCGGTGGTCACGCCGCCTTCCGTGATCCGGGCGATGTCGCCGGTCTCCAGCGTCACGTTCGGGCGCTGGAGCGCGGGGTAGTACTCGTCGGAGATCAGCACGCGCTTGCAGCCGAGGCGGTAGTTCGGCGTCAGCTTCGCCCGCAACGCCCGGTCGGGCACCGCCTTGGCGAGATGGTGGCGGGCGAGTCCCTCGGCCTGCTTCGTCAGCTTGGACACCTTGGTGAAGCCGAACAGCGCGCGCAGCTCGTGCAGCCAGAACAGCCGCGCCCGCTCGAGCTGCCGGAGGAACGGAAGCCGCCGGTAGCGCGCTTGGGTGGCCTCCGGGATGGCGTGGTCGTGCTTGGCCATGATCCAGGGCGGCGTCCGCTGGAACAGAGTCAGGTGCGCGGCACGCTTGGCGAGTTCCGGCACGACCTGGACCGCGCTCGCCCCGGTGCCGATCACGCCGACGCGCTTGCCCGCGAGATCGACGGCATGATCCCAGGCCGCCGTGTGGAAGGCCGGCCCCGTGAACGCGTCCCGGCCGGGGAGGTCGGGATAGGCCGGATGGTGCAGGCCGCCCATGGCGGAGACGATCGCGCGCGCCGTCAGCGGGCCGCGGTCGGTCTTGACGTGCCAGACGGCGCGGGCCTCGTCCCAGGTCGCTCCGGTGAACGCGGTGCCGAGCTGGATCAGCGGCATCAGCCCGTGGCGCTCGGCGGTGTCGCGCAGGTAGCCCTGGATCTCCGGTTGCGGGGCATACATCCGCGACCAGTCCGCCTTCGGGGCGAACGACAGGGAGTAGAGATGTGAGGGCACGTCGCAGGCCGCGCCCGGGTAGGTGTTCTCCCGCCAGGTCCCGCCGATGTCGGCGGCCTTCTCGATTACCCGCAGAGGGCCGATCCCGGCCTGCCGGCAGCGGATCGCCATGGCGAGGCCGGAGAAGCCGGCCCCGACGATCAGGACTTCGAGGGTCTCCGGGACGGAGGCGGTCGCGGGTGCCGTCATCGCGAAGCTCCCACGGGCGCGGTAGCGCTCCGGCGTGCGTGGGCCATCAGGAAGGCGGTGGCCTCGTCGAGGGAGGTGCGCGCCTCCGGCAGCATGTGGGCGGCGAACTGCCAGGCATGGGCCACGACCGGGAAGAGCTTCAGCTCGGTCACGACCCCGGCCGCCCGGGCCTTCTCGGCCATGCGAACCGAATCATCGCGCAGGACCTCGCGCTCGCCCACGTGGAAAAGGAGGGGTGGGTAGCCGGTCGGGTCGGCGTTGATCGGCGAGATCCGCGGATCGGCCGGGTCTGCGCTCCCGAGATACATCGTGCGGATCACCGCGAGCGCCCCGGGGTCGAACATCGCGTCGCGCCACGCGTTCGTGCGCCGCGAGCCGTCCTCGGAGACGAAGTCGGTGGCCGGCGAGAACAGCGCAGCGGCCCAGGGCATCGGCAGGCCCCGCGCCCGCGCTTCGCCGATCAGCACAAGGGCCATGTTGGCGCCGGCCGACTCGCCGGCGACGCAGGCCGGGCCGTCGGCGCTGAACGCCTGCCAGACCGCCGTCACGTCCTCGATCGCGGCCGGGAATGGGTGCTCGGGGGCGAGGCGGTAATCGGGGACGAAGATGGTGAAGCCGCGGTTGGCCAATGCGCCGGTCACCGGCCGGTGGGTGCGCGGCGAGCAGGCGATGAAGCCGCCGCCATGGAGGTAGAGCATCCGCTGCCCGGGCCCGGATTTCGGCCGGACCCATTCCCCCCGCACCCCGCCGACCGTGCCCGGCTCGTAGGTGACGCCCTTCGGATCGGGGAAGGCCGGCGCCTCGAAGATTTGGCGGAACGCGGCGGCGTTCCGGGCCTTCGACAGGGGGCCGCGCACCTTGGTGCGCACGACCCAGGTGCCGATATACGCGCGCAGGCTCGCCATCTCAGACCTTCCCGCCGGACAGGCGCACGATCGTCTTCCAGTAGCCCACCGGCATCAGCCGCTGGATCAGGGCGGCGCTCTTCGCGTCCTTGCCGATCAGGATGCGGGGGCGGCGCCGCTCGATCCCCTGGATGATCGCGGCCGCGGCCTCCTCCGGCGAGAGCGTCAGCAGCTTGCCGAACGCCTCCCGGGCCTTCTCGTCCTCGACGCGGGCGCGCTCGGCGGCGTCCGGGTCTGTGGGTGGACGCGTGCCCCGGGCGCTGCGGGCGATGGCGGTGGCGACGCCGCCCGGATGGACGACCGTCACCCCGAGCCCGCTGCCGGCATATTCGTGCCGCAGGGCCTCGGTGAAGCCCCGGACCCCGAACTTGCTCGTCGCGTAGGCGACCTGGCCCGGCGGGGCGATCAGCCCGAACAGGCTCGACAGGTTGACGATCTGGGCCGCTGGCCGAGCCCTCAGCATCGGCAGGAAGGCGTGGCACATCCGCACGACGGCGCGCAGGTTGATGTCCATCAGCCAGTCGAAATCTTCGAGATGCGTCTCGTCGAATCGGCCGCCGAGCGCCACGCCGGCATTGTTGATCAGCACGTCGAGGCGGCCGAACCGGTCGGCGGCCCAGTCCGGGAGTTTCGTGATCGCCTCCGCGTCGGCGAGGTCGAGGGCCAGCGTTTCCACCGTGGCGCCGGCCGCCCGGGCCTTGGCGGCCACCGCGTGCAGGCCCGGCGCGTCGCGGTCCACCAGCAGGAGGCCGCAGCCCTTGGCGGCCAATCCCAGCGCAAGGGCGGCGCCGATGCCGCTCGCGGCCCCGGTGAGGAGCACGACCGCGCCGGCGAGTCGGAATGTCTGGGCCAAGCTGCGCCCCCCTTGGGTCACCCGGTAGGCCGGGATCGGCGGTTCGGGATAGCCCCGGCGCCGGGCATTGTCTAGGGTGAGCACCCTAGGCCGGGAGGGGCAGGTATGGCGCGGTGCCGCGACAGCAGGGTACAGGACGCCGGAGCCGGCCGGGGGGCCGGGACGCGCGACAGGATCCTGGCGCAGAGCCTCGCGCTGTTCAACGAGCGCGGTCTCGGTCGGGTGACCACCGCGGAGATCGCCGCGGCGTGCGGCATCCGAGAGGGAAACCTCCAGTACCATTTCCCGCGCAAGAGCGGCCTCGTGGAGGCTCTTTTCGCGGTCTTCGAGGCCGAGGCCGAGGCGGTGGCCGGGCGCCTGCCCGCCGATCCCGCCACTTTGGACGCGTTGCTGTCCTATCAGCGCGGCTGGTTCGACCTGATCTGGCGCTATCGCTGCGTCTACCGCGACGGCATCGCCATGGTGGAGATCGCTCCGGCCCTGCGCCCGCGTGTCCATGCCCTGCGGGGGCGGACCCAGGCGCTGGCCCGCGGCGTGTTCGAGGCGGCGGTGCGTGCCGGGCGGCTGCGGATCGCGCCGGAGGCGCTCGGGCGGCTCATCGACAACGCCTGGATCGTATCGAGCCACTGGATGAGCCATCGGCTCCAGGGCGGCACCACGCTGTCCCAGGCCGACCTCGACTGGGGCTTCGCGCAGGTCCGCGACCTGTTCACCCCCTACCTGGTCGCGGATCCGCAGGGCTGAGAGGCGTCTGGCCCGAACCTTCCATCTGCGCGGCCACGCTCGAACCCGGAGGACGCGATGCTCGACCGACTGATCCATGCCGGCCTCTCGATCCTGCTGCTCCTGGCGGTCGGCGCCCTTTTCTCGACGAACCGGCGGGCGATCCGGCCCCGGATCGTGCTCAGCGCCCTGGCCCTTCAGGTGAGCTTCGGGGCGCTGGTCCTGTTCCTGCCAGCCGGGCAGGCCGCGCTGAGGACCGCCGCCGACATCGTCGTCACCGGTCTTTCTTACGGCGACCGCGGCACGGCGTTCCTGTTCGGCGGTCTGGTGGAGCCGAAGATGTTCGAGCTGTTCGGTGGCTCGGGCTTCATCCTGGCCCTGCGGGTGCTGCCGCAGATCCTGTACGTCTCGGCCCTGATCGGGGTGCTGTACCATCTCGGCGTGATGCAGGCCCTGGCCCGCGGCCTCGGCGCCGGGCTGCGGCGGATCCTCGGCACCTCGCCGATCGAGTCGTTCTCGGCGGTGATCACCATCGCGATCGGGCAGAGCGAGATCGCGGTGGCGTTGCGCCCATTCCTGCCGTTGCTTACGGGCGCCGAACTGTTCGCCGTGATGTCGAGCGGCGCGTCCTCGACGGCGGGGTCGATCCTGGCCGGCTACGCGGCGCTCGGCGTGCCGATGACCTACCTGCTCGCGGCCTCCGTGATGGCGATTCCGGGCGGCCTGCTCTACGCCAAGATCCTGATGCCCTCGACCGAGCCGACCCGGATCGCCACAACCCGGGTGGAGTTCGGCGAGTCCCGGGCCGCCAACATCATCGAGGCCGCGGCGGACGGCACACAGAAGGGCCTCGTCGTCGCGGTCTCGGTGGGCGCCATGCTGATCGCCTTCGTTGGGCTGATCGCCCTGGCGAACGGGGTCGTCGGCTATGCCGGCGGCCTCGCAGGTTATCCGGGGACCTCGATCGAGGGCGTGCTCGGCTGGGCGCTCGCCCCTCTGGCCTGGCTGCTCGGGGTGCCCTGGGCGCACGCGGCGCTCGTCGGCGGCGCGATCGGCCAGAAGATCGCCTTCAACGAGTTCCTGGCCTACGCGACCCTGTCGCCGACCCTCGGCGCCGGCACGCTCGACCCGCGCTCCCAGGCGATCGTCTGCTTCGCCCTCTGTGGATTCGCCAACCTCGCCTCGATCGCGATCCAGCTGGCGAGCTTCTCCAGCCTGGTCCCGGAGCGGCGCTCCGAAGTCGCCCGCTACGGATTGCGGGCGATCCTCGCCGGGACGCTGGCGAACCTCACGAGCGCGGCGATCGCCGGGTTGTTCGTGGGGTGAGGACAGAAGACGAATGATGACGGCGTCGTGCATCGATTCTGTGGACGGAATTTTACCGTCTCATCTCTTGCTTAACGATTGACGAAACGGATATTCATGAGCATATCTGCGCATAAATGATCGCTAAAAAATAAATAATTACAATTTATTTCGCAGATTTACTGATCAAATCATCGCAGAATTGATTTTAACAGATATAACTTTGCGTTCAATACGAATATATAGACCAAAAACGTGATCTTCGCGATATCAATCGACACATCCATCAGGTGGCTGATCGATCTGTTTCCGCACGCGGTGAGCACGGTCATAATGATCTGTAACCGCCTGCATGAAAACGATAATTGGTTTCCAGCCTACGGCGCGACCGACCAGAACCGTTGACGGTTGAACAACATGTCCCGCGTCCCGACCGTCGGCCCCTCGGCCGGCTTGGCGCAATCGGGCTCGCGCGGTTTGGAGACCGCCGCCAGGGTCGCGACGACGGGGGCCGGCTTCAGCCCGAGCCGCGCCTGGACCTCCGGCTGACGGGCCGCCGCGATGGTGAGCACGGCGGCGATCAGGCCGCCGGCGACGGTTCCGAGGAAGAAATTCAGCATTTCTGAAGCGATCCGGTGACCGGTTTGGTGGGGCCACAGTCTCTGGTCACTGTCCAACCCGGCGGGAACATGGCGGACCTGCCGCTCACGCGGCCTTAACACTTGATCTGCGACAGCTACACGCAAGCCCGCCGGTGTGGCAGGTGCGATGACGGGGCTGGACCGCCTATGAACTACGCCGCCAACGCCTATGCCCGGACATCCCGGTCCGCCCTAACCCCGCGCGAAGCCGAATCCGCCGTCCTGCTCAAGGCGGCCCAACAGCTGATCGGCGCCAGCCAGGGAATCGCCGACGGTGACACCAAGCGCCTCAACGAGGCCCTGTCGTTCAACCAGCGCGTCTGGACCATCCTGGCCGCCGAGGCGACCGCCGACGAGAACCCGCTGCCGGCCGATATCAAGCAGGGCATCGGCAACCTGGGCGTGTTCGTGCTGCGCAGCTGCGTCGACACGATGATCGAGCCGACCCCGGAGAAGATCGCCACCCTCGTGGGGATCAACAACGAGATCGCCGCCGGCCTCCAGGGCAACCCACGCTGAAGTCGGACTCAGTTGAAGGGGGCGGGCGCGCTCAGGCGGCCGTGTCGGGCTCTGGCCGCGCGACCGTCGCGGCCTGGGCCAGCGCCGCGCTCTCCCACTCGACGAGCTTCCGGCCCAGCTTGATCGCCGGGTAGAACGAGCCCGCCTCGACCGCCTCCGCGATGGCGGCGACCTGGGGCGCGGCTGCCGGCGCAAGGCGGATCAGCTCCCCGGCCTGACGGAAGAACAGGTCGATGCTCGCGGCCGGGTCGTCCGCCAGGTAGATCACCGTCAGGGTCAGGTGGATCTGCTTGCAGGCCGTGTCGGCCTCGCTCTCCGTGATGATCTCGCTCTCGCGCAGGAACTTGCACTGCGTCTCGATCAGGAAAGTCGAGCGTCGGTCGCCGTTGCGAATCAGCGCGCCGTTGATGATCAGCCGCTCGAGCGGTTTCAGTTCCAAGCGCAGGGGCATCGCGTGTTCCGTTCTAGAAGACGCGCCGATTTGATTCCGCATGCGTTAACGTTTGGACAACGGCTGCCGTTCGGCGAACGGTCGCGGTGGGCTTGTCGTGACGGTGCAGAGCGTGGACTCTTCGAAGATCGTTCGCAGACTCGGTGAGTCTGCGAGACGTCAGCCTTCGGAGAATTGCCGATGACCTCCTCTGCCACGCGTGCCATCTACCCGTCGCTTCGCGGAAAACGCGTGCTTGTGACGGGCGGCGCCTCGGGAATCGGCGAAGGTTTGGTCGAAGCCTTCGTCGCCCAGGCCGCCCGCGTCGCGTTCTGCGACATAGCCGACGAGCCCGCACACGCCCTGGTCGCGCGGCTCGCACCTGGGGCCGAACACCCGCCTGTCTACCGCCGCTGCGACCTCACCGATGTCGAGGCTGTCCGCTCCCTGGTGGCGGAGGCCGAAACGGCGTTCGGCGGCCTCGACGTGCTGGTCAACAACGCTGGCAACGACGACCGCCACAAGCTCGCGGACGTGACGCCCGCCTACTGGGACGACCGGATGGCGGTGAACCTGCGGCACATGTTTTTCGCCGCGCAGGCCGCCGTACCCGCGATGCGCCGGGCAGGCGGCGGCGTGATCCTGAACTTCGGCTCGATCAGCTGGCACCTCGGGCTCAACGACATGCCGCTCTACCAGACCGCAAAGGCGGCCATCGAGGGCATGACACGGGCGCTGGCCCGGGATCTCGGCCGCGACGGCATCCGGGTCTCCGCGATCGTGCCCGGCAATGTCCAGACACCCCGCCAGGAGCGCTGGTACACCCCGGACGGCGAGGCCGAGATCGTCGCGTCGCAGTGCTTGGACGGCCGGATCCAACCCTCCGACGTCGCCGCCCTGGTGCTGTTCCTCGCCTCCGACGATGCCCGGATGTGCACGGGCCACAATTACTTCATCGACGCGGGCTGGCGCTGAGGCTCGAGCGAGAGCGTTGAGACCGGCTCTCAGCGCATCATCCCGCGGCTGCGCGAACGCGGCGCAGGAGGCGCCCGTCGATGGCCGCGAGGCCGCATCCGATCAGGGCCATCCCGAGATAGTGCCGTGGTTCCAGGCGTTCGCCCAGGACCAGCGCCCCCAGGAGGATTGCCGAAACCGGAACCAGGAAGGTGACCAGCGACAGGTTGGTCGCCCCGGCGCTGGCCAGGATCCGGAAATAGAGGACGTAGGCGAGCGCGGTCGACAGCGTGGCGGTGCCGAGGATTGCTGCCGAGACGAATGGACCGGGGACCGGCAATGTCCACGGCCGGTCGATCACCAGCGCGACGGGCAACACCAGCAGTGCGGCCGCCGTGAGCTGTCCGGCAGCGACGGCGAGCGGCGGGATACCCATCCGCTTGAAGCGTCGTCCGAACACCCCCGCGCAGGCATACGACAGGGCGGCCCCGAGGATCGCGACCTGGGCCAGAAGGCTGGCGTCGAATCCCGCGAAAGCCGCGGGCCCGACCATCGTGGCGACCCCTGCCAGGCCCACCGGCACACCGGAGAACCGGTTGCCGGTCATCCGCTCGTCTGTGGTGAGCCGATGGGCGACGATGACGGTGAAGAGCGGCGTCGTGGCGTTCAGGATGGCGGCGAAGCCGGACGCGATGTGCGTCTGACCCCAGACGATGAGGCTGAAGGGAACGACGTTGTTCAGCAGGCCCATCCCGAGGAAGGCGGCCCAGACCGCGCAGCCACCGGGCAGGCGCAACCCTGCAAACGGTAGAACCATGTTGAGGATCAGCGCTGCGATCCCGACGCGCAGGACGACGAAGGTCAGCGGCGGCAATTCGGTGAGTGCGATACCGGTGAAGAAGAAGGAACCGCCCCACAACACGGAGAGTCCGATCAGCATCGCCCATTCGGGCGCGGACATCGATCGTTTTCCTGCGTGCGGCATGGTGGATCTCCAAGCATCGACCCGCACGTGAAGTCACATTTCGACGGAATGCATCACGGTTCTTGCTGCTGAACCAGGCGATCGATCTTGTTTAGGCAATATAAATTTACATAATTAAGACCATCATGGACATAGGGAATTACGTTTCTGGCATGTGATCTGGATTTTTAATACTGCTATGGGCGGAAGTTATCGGTGTCTTACAAGGGCGCGTAAAAGATCGCTCCGTCATCCGGCTCATAGGTGTCCTTACGGGACCCAGCGGTAGCCGAACGGAGCGTCGATCCCCGCCGAGACACTCATCGCAGACACACAAAATCCCGATCAGGCTGGCGCGAGGCCGACGACCCGGAAGCAATGGTCCACCAGCTGGGAGGCGATCGCGTCCGCCCGCCCAGTCCTGGCGGCGCCCAGGACGACACCATGGAGCGCGTTGAACAGGAACGCGGCCGTGAAGCGCACATCCGCGATCGCCCAGGCTTTCGCGGCGCTGCCATCGCGGAGCAATCCCGCGAGATGATCGATCAGGATGTTGTCGGTCAGACCGTCCTGGCTGGGCGGCGGCACATCGGTGAACACGATCTCGTGCAGGCGCTCGGATGCGGCGTACCCCCTGCTGCAGGCGATGACCCAAGCGGCCAGCCGGCCAGTCCAATCCCCATCGGCCTGGCGTTCGACCTCTGCCGTGATGGCTTGGAGCAAGGTGTCGACGAACCGTTGGCGCAGACCTCCGGCCACGGCCTCCTTGGTGGCGAAGTGCAGGTAGAAGCTGCCCTTCGCCATGCCCGCGAGGGTTGTGATCTGCTCGATGGTGGTGGACGCAAATCCCTGGTCGATGAACAGGCTCCCGGCCGCGTTCATCAGATCCTCACGCCGCTCTTCGGGCGGCCTGGTCCGGGGCTTGGTCTTCATCGACACGGAAGCGGTCTCGGGGATGGAGGGCGCTCACGTCTGCCTGACGGGTTATCGCGAGGATGGAAAGAGCCACCACCGGATGTAGGCGTCGTCCTAATTGACTGACCACCAGTCAACAGCTAGTGAGGCAGCACGCTGCAGACCGGCACGCTGCAGACCGGCACGCTGCAGACCGGCACGCTGCAGACCGGCACGCTGCAGACCGGCACGCTGCTGACCGGCACGCGTGGACCCGGCATCCGCGTATCGCGCCCGGGGACATGCCATGGACAGGACAATCGATCGGTGCCGCGAAGTCCGACTGCGGACGTATCCCGGCGAGATGATCCAGCCGGGCGATCTGGCCGTCGTGGAAACGGCCCTGCCGGACATCGGTCCCAACGACCTTGTGGTCCGCAATTGCTGGTTCCGGATCTCCATTTCGACCCGGCTCATGGCTAACCCGGATGCGCAGGCGGTCGAGGGCATTCCGTTTCCCGCGCTGAAGCCCGGCGATACGCTCGCGGACGGCGCAATCGGCGAGGTCATCGCCAGCCCGCCCGGGAGCGGGTTTGCGGTCGGCACGTACGTCTCGCATCCCCTCGGGTGGCGGGACTACGCGGTCGTCGATGCCGGGCGGTGCGTCGCCCTCGGTCCGGCACCGACCGAGCCGGCGGCGTATCTCGGCCATGGCTGGACGGCCTACGCGGCCCTGACACGGGGCGTCACAGTCCGCCCGGGCGACACGGTGTTCGTGTCGAGCGGTGCGGGTGCGATCGGATCGATGGCCGGCCAGATCGCCCGCAAGCTCGGCGCGACGCGGGTGATCGGCAGCACCAGCACCCAGGGCAAAGCCGATTGGATGACGGCCGAGCTCGGCTATGACGCGGTGATCCTGCGCCACGCGGGTCCCATCGCGGATCAGCTGAGAGCGGCGGCGCCGGACGGCGTGGACGTGTTCGTCGACATGGTCGGCGGCGAGCAGCTGGCAACTGCCGCACGGGCCGCGCGCGACGGTGCGCGGTTCGTCCTGCTCGGCGCTTTGACCGCCGAGCTGAACGCTGCAGGTGCCAGCATCCGCGCGCCGGTGGAGCTGGACACGTTCCAGCTGATCCTCAGGGGCGTCACCCTGCGAGGCTACAGTGCCGATCGCGACAGCGCGGCGGCGTTCCCGGACTGGATCGCCTGGCAGCGCGACGCCGGGCTCCATTTCGCCGGCACGACGGTGACCGGGCTGGAGCAGGCGCCGCGCGCCTTGCACGACGCCTGCGAAGGCCGGCTCAAGGGGATCGTTCTGGTGGAGCTGTGACCGGGAGACCGCGCCCCCGTCTCGGGGCGTCCCCCGATGCCATGGGGCGGGAGGCGCGGTCGGTCGTCAGCCGGCAATCAGCCCTTGCTGGCCTCGTAGCGTGCCTTGTTCTCGGCATTTGGCGGGTAGAGGCCCGGAAGCGCGGCGCCCTTGCCGACCTCCTCCATCAGCCAGCCCTCGAACCGCTCCTGTTCGGGGGCGAGTTCCAGCACCGTCTCGATGAGCGCGGCCGGGATCAGCACGGCGCCGTCCTCATCCACCACGATCACGTCATCGGGGAACACGGCGACGCCGCCACAGGCGATCGGCTGCTGCCAGGCCACGAAGGTCAGGCCGGCCACGGAGGGCGGAGCCGCTGCGCCCTGGCACCAGACCGGCAATCCGGTCCCCAGGACGCCCGCGACGTCGCGCACCACACCGTCGGTGACCAGGGCGGCCACGCCCTTCTTGGCCATGCGAGCGCACAGGATGTCGCCGAAGATGCCGGCGTCGGTCACGCCCAACGCATCCACCACCGCGATGCAGCCCGCGGGCATCGCCTCGATCGCCGCCCGTGTGGAGGTCGGGGACGACCACGATTCCGGCGTGGCGAGATCCTCGCGGGCCGGGACGAACCGCAGCGTGAAGGCCCGGCCGACGATCCGGGGCTGGCCGGGCCGCAGCGGCCGGGTGCCACGCAGCCAGACGTTGCGAAGACCCTTCTTCAGCAGGATCGTCGTGATGGTGGCGGTGGTGACCTTCGAGAGCACCTCGACGACCTGAGCGTCGCTCGACATCCGCATATCCTTCTCGGCTGGGGCGACCCGTGTCGGTCCCCGCCGAGGAGCTGTACCCGATCATGATCCGATCGGGTACAGCTCTAAGTTACTGTTCCGCTGCGTTCTTTCCGAACACGCGACCCGATGGCGAAGCCAACCCTCAGGTTGGGGGCGCCCAGGTCGGGATTCGAATCAATCGCAGGACTCCTTCTTCACGGTCTTGGAATCACCCATGTCGTTCTCCTTGCGCACCGTCTTGGTGACGCAGCCGTCGCCGTGATCGTGAACGGTCACGGACTTGGACTCGGAGGCCGGACGATCGACCACGACGGCGGGCCGGTCGCGCTCGATCACGGTGGTCTGGGCTTGGGCGGCGGCGCCGAGGCTGAACAGGGCGGCGGTGGCGAGGAACATCTGGCGCATACGAAAACTCCGGTCCCGATATCGGTCCCGAGTAACGGCGTCTCCAGCTTGAGCGTTCCGCAATTTGTGGTGGACGGGTCAGCCCTTGCCGCAGCGGCCGAACGTCGGCGATCCGACGGGCGGACGAGGCCGGAAAGCGGGCCGAACCCGTAAGCGAACGCGGCTCGGCCCACGCGTCGTTCGGCTTGAAACGCAGCCGGAGCGACGCCCTCAAAAAACCCCGGGACGCGCACGCATTCAAGACCGGTGGACTACGTGCCGGGCGCTCAGCCGCCGGTCATCGGCGGGAAGAACGCGATCTCGGCGGCACCGGCGATCTGAGCGTCCGGCTTGGCATGGGTCCGGTCGATGGCCGCCCGGACCACCCCCGGATCTTCGAACGCATAGGCGTATTCTTCGCCGCGGCCACGCAGCCAGGCGACCAGATCGGTGACGGTGGCGACCTCAGGCGGCGGCGCCAGCTCCTCCTCGGCGCGGCCGATTCGCTCGCGGACCCAGGCGAAATAGACGAGCTTCATCGCAACACCGTGCCGGAAGGGGATCGGCGACCGTGCGTTCAGCGCGGGTCGTCGATCACATGCTTGATCCCGGCCCTCATATAGTCCCAGCCGGTCCAGAGCGTGAGGGCGGCCGCGATCCAGAGAAGCGCGAGGCCGATCGGCTCCGTACCGGGCAGGACCCGCTCGCCCGCGGGCCCGGCCACCAGGAAGCCGAGCGCCACGAGCTGCACCGTGGTCTTCCACTTGGCGATCTTGCTGACCGGAACCCCGACCTTCAGCTCGGCGAGGTACTCGCGCAGGCCGGAGACCAGCACCTCCCGGCACAGGATCACGATCGCCGCCCAGACCGACGAGCCGACGATGGTATGGTCGGCAGCCAGCATCAGCAGGCAGGCCGAGACCAGCAGCTTGTCAGCGATCGGATCGAGCATCCGGCCGAGCGCGGAACTCTGGTGGTAGGTCCGCGCGACATAGCCATCGAGATAGTCGGTGATCGCCGCCGCCACGAAGACGCCGAGCGCGGTCCAACGCGCGGTGTGCGAGTCGGGCCAGAACAGCAACGCGACCATCACCGGCACCGCGACGAGGCGCCCGTAGGTCAGGCAATTCGCGAGCGTCCAGGCTGGGGACCGTCGTCGGGGAAGGACGGTGTTCATCGCCGGGGTGAAATCAGAGCCGGGCCCGGGCGTCAACGTCTCGGCCGCGGGCACGGCCGTGACGGCGGGATCCTCAGGCGCCGGCATGGAAGAAATCATAGACGGCGCGCGCGGTGGCGGCGTTCACCCCGGGGGTCTTGGCCAGGTCCTCGAACGCGGCGCGCTCGATCGCCTTCACGGTTCCGAAATGATGCAGCAGCGCGCGTTTGCGGCTGGGGCCGATGCCGGCAATCTCGTCCAAGGGATTCTTCACCATCTCACGCTTGCGCTTGGCCCTGTGGCTGCCGATGGCGAAGCGGTGGGCCTCGTCTCGCAGCCGCTGTACGAAGTAGAGCGTCGGGTCGCGCGGCGGAAGCTTGAACGGCGGCCGGCCGGGCACGAAAAACGTCTCGCGCCCTGCATCGCGGTCGCGCCCCTTGGCGATGCCGATCAGCGGGACATCCGTCACGCCGATCTCGTCGAGCGCTGTGCGGGCGGCGTCGAGCTGACCCTTGCCGCCGTCGATGAGCACCAGATCCGGCCAGGCGGGAAACACCTCGCCATCCTCCGCGGGCACGGGGGGAAGCTCCGGAACGCCGTCCTCGGCGCCTGCCGCCGCAGCCTCGCGCTCGGTGCGCGGCGCCTCCTTGACCAGGCGCTTGAACCGCCGCTGCAGGACCTCCCGCATCATGCCGTAATCGTCCCCCGGGGTGAGTTCCTCCGACTTGATGTTGAACGTGCGGTAATGCGTCTTCATGAACCCAGTCGGCCCGGCGACGATCATCCCGCCCACCGCATTCGTACCCATGATGTGGGAGTTGTCGTAGACCTCGATCCGCCGCGGCGTCCGGTCCATGCCGAACGCCTGCCCCAGGGCGGTGAGCAGCTTGCCCTGCGAGGCGGTGTCGGCCAGCCGCCGGGCGAGCGCCTCCTTGGCGTTGCGCTGGGCGTACTCGACGAGGTTCCTCCGCTCGCTGCGGCTCGGCCGGTGGATCTCGACGCGATAATCGACCCGACTCGAAAGCGCGGCCGCGACCAGCTCGGCATCCTCGATCGGGTGGCTGGTCAGCACCGTGCGGGGCGCGGGCTTGTCGTCGTAGAACTGGCTGATGAACGAGCCGAGCACCTCCTCGGGGGTCATGGTCCGGTCGGCCTTCGGGAAGTAGGCGCGGTTGCCCCAGTTCTGGAAGTTGCGGAAGAAGAACACCTCGATGCAGAACTGGCCCGCCTGCTCGTCAAGGGCGAAGACATCGGCTTCCTCGACGCCCTGGGTGTTGACCCCCTGCACCCCCTGGATCGCCGAGAGCGCGGCGATCCGGTCCCGGTAACGGGCAGCGCGCTCGAATTCCAAAGCCTCGGACGCCTCCTGCATCTCCGCGCGCATCCGGTCCTTCACGGCGTTGGACTTGCCCGCCAGGAACGCCCGGGCCGCATCCGCCATGGCGGCGTAGTCGTCGGTGCCGATCTCCCCGGTACAGGGGCCGGAGCAGCGCTTGATCTGATAGAGCAGGCAGGGCCGGCTGCGGTTCTCGTAGTAGCTGTCCGTGCAGGTGCGCAGCAGGAAGGCACGCTGCAGCGCGTTGACCGTCCGGTTGACCGCCCAGACGCTTGCGAACGGGCCGTAGTAATTGCCCTTCCGTCGCCGCGCGCCGCGGTGCTTCACGATCTGCGGCGCAGGGCCGTCGGAGGTGACCAGGATGTACGGGAACGACTTGTCGTCCCGCATCAGGACGTTGAAGCGCGGCTTCAGCTGCTTGATCAGGTTGGCTTCGAGGAGCAGCGCCTCGGTCTCGGTGGCGGTGGTGACGAACTCCATCGCCGCCGTCTGAGAGATCATCCGGGCGATGCGGTTCGAGTGCGCCTGACCCCGCGCGTAGGAGCCGACCCGCGCCTTCAGGTTCTTGGCCTTGCCGACGTAGAGGACGTCGCCCCGGTGGTCGAACATCCGGTAGACGCCGGGCGAGTGCGGCAGCGTCGACCAGAACCGGCGGATCACCTCGGTGCCGGCCTGGACCGCGCCCGGGTCGAAATCGAAATCGATCTCGGGCGCATCCTCGGCGGACAGCGCGGCCTCGGACTCGCCGGCACTCTCCTCGCGCTCGGCGTCGCGGCCGTCGTCGAAGGTGTCGGGGGGCAGGTCTGAGAGGGCTCTGCGGTTCATACCGCAGATCTAAGCGTTCCCGGCGCCGAGCGGCACCGGGTCCGGCGACAAAATTGCCGCGCCTGGAGCCTCGTGCCGAACCGTGGCCGCCGGCTTCCGGAAAACGACGCGGCGGATCGAGGAGGCCGCGTCGTGCCGGTTCCGGTATCCGGCACGACGCGCCACTGAATCCGCGATCCAGCGCGCTGGCCGACGCCGTGCCGGTATCAATCTCGGCGGCGAGCGTTCAAGGCCGCCCGGCCGTCTCAGTCGAACAGCGAGTCGATGTCGTTCTGGTCGACATGCCCCGGATCGTCGTCGAGCTTCGGCCCGTTGAGCAGGCTGCTCTCGTCGTCCATCGCGGTCGAGACCGGCATGACGGTGATGAGATCGCGGAAGCTGTCGAGCTGCGTCCAGGCGGCGATCAGCCGGTCGAGGTGCTCCTCGATGAACTTCATCACGCCGACGATCTTGTTGATCCGCTGGCCTGTCAGATCCTGGAAGTTGCAGGCCTCGTAAGCCGAGATCACCCGCTCCTGGATGATGTCGACGTGCTGCTTCATGCCCGGCGGCAGGTTCGCCGTGTAGAGCATGCCGGCATTCGCCTCGATCTCCTCGACCGCGTTGAGCAGCTGCGTCGTGGCGCGCTCGGTCGATTCGACCACCGCGTCGAGTTCGTCGGCCGCCCGGCGCATGCCCTTGCCGCTGTTCTCCGAGCGGTGGAGCGTCGCCAGCTCGGACTTGGTCCGGGTGATCGCCTCCTTCATCAGGTCGAGTTCGGACCGCATCGCCAGGGCGTCGTGCAGCTCGCGGCGGCACGTCTCGATCGTCTCGTCGGCACTCATCTGGGTGATGCGGCGCAGATCCATGATCGCGCTCAGGATCTCGTCCAGCCGCTCGTTCGAGACGCCTGGATCGGGAGCGATGGGTAAAACCGCGGGAAGCCCGAGGCTGTCTTCGATGCGATAGCGCTTCTGGGTCATCGGCGGGGCGTGAGCCTTCAGGATCGGTCGTTCGAACTGTCTACCACAATCAGTTAGCGGACTGTGACTGCCAAGCTTGCCGGCCGGCGATTCCTGTCCGGCGCCCCCGTTCGACCTATCGAAGGTTGTGAGCCGGAGCGATTTACTAGCGATTCACGCTAATCTCGCCCGGCCGGGGAGGGCGCCGGGCCGGCGGGCCGATTCACCATGTTGATTCACCGGAACGCGTCGATGCGGGTGGATCATAGCGCGAATCGGGGCCGTCAGCCCTCCTGCAGGAAGCATCCACGATGCGTGGTTCGGTTCGTCTGGCTCTCTGTGCGGTCCTGGCGACCGCGACGCTGTCCGCCCCGGTTTCCGCGCAGCAGTCACGCTACGCCGAAGGCGGCGGGTATGGCGGCGGCCTGATCGAGTACCTCATGACCGGGCAGGCCGGGGGAGGGGGCCGGAGCCGTCCGCAACGCGATGCGGCTCCGCAGCGTGTCGCGGCCTATTCCGGCGAGCTGCTGCCCGCCGAACCGGAGCCTCTGCAGGACGTGCCGCGGCAGGTCCTGCCCCCGCAGGCCTATGGCGCACCACAGGCGGATCCGGGCCGCATCGCGCGAGAGGTCGGCCCGGAATACCGGCGCCAGGAGGTCGCTTTCACTGGGTCGCAGCGGCCCGGGACGATCGTAATCGATACGACCAGTCGGCACCTCTACCTCGTCCAGCAAGGGCAGCGGGCGCTGCGCTACGGGATTGGTGTGGGGCGACCGGGCTTTGCTTGGAGCGGCCTCAAGACCGTCAGCCGCAAGGCCGAGTGGCCGGACTGGACGCCGCCGGCGGAGATGCTCGCCCGCCGTCCCGACCTGCCACGGCACATGGCGGGCGGCCCGGAGAACCCGCTGGGCGCGCGGGCGCTCTATCTCGGCTCCTCGCTCTACCGCATCCACGGCACCAACGAGCCAGGCACGATCGGCCAATCGGTCTCCTCGGGCTGCATCCGCATGATGAACGAGGATGTCATGGATCTCTACGATCGGGTGCCGGTGGGGACTCGGGTGGAGGTTCTGTGATGGGTTGCAAGCGCGGGAATACTGTTAAGAAGAGCAAAAAAACTCGTCTGCACTGATCGACTGAGTTTGTTGGTTCTCTCGAGGCTTTAGAAAACGAGAATGAGATGGCGTGAGGAACTGCTAGGGTCGAGGCGATCTGCAATGTACTGCTTATCGCGTCGTCGGCGTACCGTGCCCAGGCCGCATGGTGTGCCGGTTCCGGCAGGCTACCGGCATAGGCCAGACGTGAAACGGCTCTGACGGTCCATATCCAGCGCATGATGCTCCACGCCTTGGACCCCGGCCCTGCACGCGCGTCGGTCCATCCAGGGCGGGGGCCTCGTACATTACAGCGAAAGGGGCTCGGGATTCCTTGCGCTGAGCTACACCGAGCGGCTCGCCAAGGCCGGTGTCGAGCCGTCCGTCGGCGCCGCCGCCGATAGCTACGACAACGCGCCGACAGAGATGATCGACGGGCCGTTCAAGGTCGAGGTGAGCCTTCGGCGTAAGCGGTGGCAGTCATCCGAGGTCATTGAGATCGACACCTGCGAACGGGTCGACTGGTGCGATACCCGCCGTCGGCTCGAACCCATCGGCAGTTTCCCTCCCGACGAGGCGGTAGCGCGCCACGAGGCCTAGGTCGGGCTGCCAATCTCGGCCGCCTGGCCCAGACCAAATGGCCCCCGAAAAACCCGGCGCGGTGCACCTGTACGCTTTGGGTGGACGGCTACAACTGCAGCCGCCAGCCTGAGCCCCCAACACGGCGCCACGCCCTACGACGTCATCCGCCAAACTTGGACGAAAGAGCCCAAACGCTTCAGGCTTGATCCGCCACACCATATCGCGGAACCAGACATTCTTTCGATCGGGAAAGCCGAACGACAACGCTTACATCGCGCGGATCGACGGTCGGCTCGGGGCGGAATTGCTGAACGCCTTATGGATTATGTCGCCAGCCGACGCCCGGGAGCGCATCGGTGAACGGAGGCACTACGTCAGCGAAGACCGGCCGCACACGGCCCTCGGCGCAATGACGTTCCGAGCGTTCGCCGTTGAAGTTGTCTCAGCCCGAAAATCTGAATAAGTCGCAAACCACAGGCGAAGCCATTTTTGCTCCTGTGATGCATAAATCTTAGCGGCGGTACGGCCCATTGAGCTGAAAACTGATTATCCGTACCGATAATTACCAGGATTGCGGAATATGTCGCGGATGCAAAAACGTAAACGCTCCTGATATCGGCGTTGAAAGTCGGATTCTAAGCTATACTTTAGTCAAGCAATGTGCGTAGAATATAAAGATGATCGATCTGATTTCAAATAACATAATAATCGGTTTCGAATTTTTGATTACAATCATCGCAGGCTTGACCGCAGGCCTTATGATCGGCAGACCTGTCGACGATGTAATCGAGCTGCTTCCTGCGGCGATGAAGCAGGCCTGGAAAGAGGCCGAAGATGGATCGCCTCGTGACGATGCCTCCGGGGCCGGCTCTCTTGCCGCCCGGGGCGACATCCTGGGGCAGCAAGGGCCGTCGTGGGGCCGAGTCCAAGGTGTTGGAGCGCCGGTCTCCGGTCAAACCGTCGACGCGGCCCCGGGACACGAACCAGCCGTCATTTCGCCGGGGGACGGACGGGCCGATCCGGCACGGGTGGGGGG
>NZ_VRVA01000044.1:0-40806 GCF_008039945.1 Methylobacterium sp. WL64 | reverse complement strand
CGGGGGTGACCGGCCTGTGGCAGGTCTCGGGCCGCTCCGACACCAGCTACGCCGAGCGCGTGGCGCTGGACCTGGACTACGCCAGCCGCTGGAGCCTGCGTCGGGACATCGCGATCATGCTGCGCACCATCCCGGCCGTGCTCGCTCAGCGCGGCAGCAAGTAACACTCGTGGCTGGGGCGCCTACCTGCAACTCCAGCACCGATGGCATAGGGCCTCGGATGAGCCTACCACCTCGACTCGGCCCACGCGGGTGCGAAGCGGGGTGCGATGACGGGACTTCTGCTGAATGCGCTGCTCGGGCTCGGGCTCGGTCGTTTTGCTTCGGTATGGGGGCTACTGACGTTCCTGCCGGTCGTGGCCATCGAGCTCACCTATGATGCTTGCGTTCACCACCTCGGCATGAGTGGGGGCATACGGCGCGCCGCGGCGCTGCTGGTGTGCGGTCAACTCACCTTCCTGCTCGGCGCCTTGATGCGCCCAATGCGCGGCGAGACGTCGTGAGAGCTCGGACGCCGCCGGCTTCAACCAACCTGATAATCGGGTGCGCAGCGATCCTGGCAATTAAAAAACTGAACTTGGATCGCTGAACTTCGCGTCATTAGAGCGATTGAACAGTCATGGAGGTGGCCATGTCAGCACTTCGCGCGCCAACTGTCGGGTTGGTACTTTATATGCTGTCCATAGGACTGGTGTCCGCGCAACCGGACACCAGCGGCACGGGAGGCGGCTCACCTTCGACCGAGCGGGTGCCCAACATACCCGATGTTGGACACACCAAGCCGTCGAGCCGCGACGCCAGCCCGACGTCGGTCAAGGCCATTGAACGCCCGACCTCACGTCAGGCCGTTGACGACGCGATCAGTGCCAAAGTTTGCCGTGGATGCGGGGTTGATCCCAACACCACAGGCTCCATCCCCGTGACAGCCTCGACCGCTGGCGCGCCGGAGAGGCGCGACATCCAGCTCGATGAGCTTCGGACCGCGACCGAGCCCAGACAACAATCGGGACTCGACACGTTCGCCTTGGCATCCGCGCATCGCGAGCAAGCGAAATCGGCGGCTGAGAAGACAGATGGCCTCTGGCAGTCGTGGGTCGTGTCGGTGTGCAAAGGCTGCGGGGATCAGAAGCCGGCCAAGGCCTTCAAGCTGGAGGATTGGCCGAACAGAGATGTTCCAATGATCACTGGCTCGGTCGACCGCAATCTGCCGCTCGGAAAGGCACGTTCCATTGAGGCCAAACGAGCCGAGATTCCGCGTCGGGGCAGTCTTGAGGCGGACCTCTCGCCGGGGAACCTCGCGTCGATTAAGGGCATGCCACGGGAGTGACGAGGCCAACTCTTCTCTCATTCGCCACTGCCGGCGCCATCGGTCGGCCCGGTTTCATACCACGTCCCTGAACAGAATGCGGAGCGAGGCGCGCCCCCAATCGCTCACCAACTCAAGTCCGTGAGAAGGGGCCGTCGATGGGCTCGACGGTCTCTCGATCACCCAGAACTCGACGGCCCGAGGCGATGATCTGGATCGCCTCCCGGCTGCCGCATTCGCGGCGGGCCAGAGCTTCCAAGTCACGCAGGTAGGCGATCACCGGCTCCCGGGCGCGCTGTTTTTGCCGCAAAGCCGGCTCGACCTTGGCGGTGACGTGCTCGGCGACCGTGTCCCAGAAGTCCGGCGGCCGTGCTGAGCTTGTCGGCATCCGTGCGGCTCCACCGGGAAAAAGCGGTCCCGTCGACATTGAATCGGGGGGGATGATCGCAGGCGACAGGACCGGCCGGAATACTTCCGCCTCCGCATCATACCTGCGAACAGCGGCGTCTGGAACCGCATGTTTGAAGGCCACGACATCATCGGCATCGCGCTCGGCGGATCGCACGGTGAGGATGGCACACGGTCCAGCTGGAGGATGCGATGGGGTACGTCGCCATGCCGGTGTTTGTTTGCTGTTGCTGGCGGTAATCGGCGGCACCTTTGCCGCGAAGCTGTTTTCCTTCGCGAGAGCCTTTGCGGCTACGCACCTTTGGCCCGGCGCGGATCGCGCTCAGTCCCGGTCGTCTTCGGGCACGGTGTCGCTGAACGGCACCGTGAGCACGAGCTGGCCCGCCTCATCCATGATCTCGAACGCGCAGTCCATCCAATCGCGGATGAACGTATGGCGCTCCCACGCAATCATCACCCGCGCCTGCGACAGAACATCCTCACGCGCGGCGTTCAGGTCAGCTATCAAGGTCTTCGGCGTCGAGGGCGAGAAGCTCTCTGGACACGATGCCCCGACCCAGGACTTCGTGTTTGCCACCGGGCCGGTCTTCCCGAACCCGGATGCCAAGGGTTTCCTCGGCAGCATGAAGCAGTTGGAGGCCGGCACGAGCGCACCGGAGGCCGTCAAAGCCGCGGTCTCGGGGGCGGCCCGGGCCCTCGACAGCGTGGTCAAGGCGGTGAAGGGCGAGAGTTCGCCGTTGCTCGACTTCTTCGGGCACCAGCCGCTGCATCCGCTCGCCGAGCCGTACTATTCTCAAGCCGCCCTCCGATATGGCGAGCACATCGCCAAGATCGCGGCCTTCCCGGCTTCTCCGGCACAGTCCGCCCTGGCCGGTGAGGAGCTCCATCCCGGCGAGGACCCGGATGCGTTCCGGCATGCCGTCCTCGCTTACCTGAAGGGCGAGGCGGCGGTGTTCGAGATCAGGGTGCAGCTCTGCCTCGACCTCAACGAGATGCCTGTCGAGGATGCCTCGAAGCGCTGGGACGAGGAGGCGAGCCCCTACCGCACCGTCGCGCGGCTCGTCCTTCCGCCGCAGGACGGGAACTCGGAGGCGCGCCGCAAGTACGCCGACGACGTGCTCTCCTTCCGTCCGGCCCATAGCTTGGCCGCACATCGTCCCATGGGGTCGCTGATGCGCGCGCGGCTGAAGACGTACCAGGCTCTGTCGCGCTTCCGGCACGAGCGCAACCACGTGTCAGAGGTAGAGCCTATCTCCATCGACCAGGTCCCGGCCTGACATCTCTATCCACGACCCGATGGAATTTCTCGAAGCCTGGCCGACGCATCGAGATGCGCGCGTCATCCTCTTGAAGAACAGGCAGGACGATTCGATGGCATCTGATCCAAAGCCGATGAGGCTCTGGGACCGCGACAGGTGAAAGGCGGTCGAGGACCAGCAGGAGATCGACAAGGCAGGGGAGCGGTCGCGCCAGATCCCTGGCTTAGCCCGGACGAAGGGCGGCCATATCCAAGAACTCACGGAGGCATGAGCGATGCCTTTGCTCTACGAGTGGATACGTGCCATCGCCGCGCTCATCGAGATCGGGGGTAGCCTCCTCGTCGTGTTCCGTTGCGGTCGGGGCTTGCACGAACTCGCGCCAGGGCGCGGTAGCCATCACAGCATCGTCGCGGGGCGTCTCGCTGTCGCCGAGGGCATCGTGGCCCCGCTCGGCATCAAGATGGCAGCGACGCTGCTGAAGACCATCGAGCCCCGAAGCTGGAACGCCATCCAGATGTTCGCAGCGGTGTTCGTCCTGCGTACCTTCGTCAAGCAGGCGCTCGCCTATGAGGAGGAGTGCCTTAAGGGTGTATACGAGCTGAAGGATAGCTCCGATATCGTAGTGCAACGACACCCGTAGACTTACGTATGTTATTTTAATCCCAACTTAAGATCAAATTTTTATTACTCGCGCTGGGCGTCCCCTCAACCCCGGGTAAATTACCCAGGCCCTTGCGCGGGTCGGGTTTCGCTGATTCTTTCGTAGGATAGGGCGCAGCGATCTTGAGCGGTTGAGCCGCGAGGAACTGATCGATCCTTCGACAAGCTCAGGATGAGGTGGTGCTGCGTCTGCAGCGTCCGGACAAGACCTCTCGCACGTCCTCGAAGCCGCCCGCTACAGACCGCAAAGAGTGGCGCGAGCAATCCAAACCTGGCGGGGCCAAGCCCGGCCACGAGGGCCATAGCCGTGTGATGAGCGACGATCCCGACGCGGTCGTCGATCATCGGCCCGACCGCTGCGCGTGCTGCGGCGGCGGCCTGCACGGAGATCTTCCTGTCGAACTCGTGAGCGCGTCCGAGCGGATCGAGTTGCCGGAGGTGACACCGGTCGTGACGCAGCATCGACGGTTGGCCGTGCACTGCCCGACCTGCGGGGTGCGGGTCGTCGCGCCGGTGCCGGAGGCGGCGCAGGGCACGCCGTTCGGCCCACGGCTGCATGCGGTGGCGACGTATCTCAAGACCTTCCAGGCGCTGCCCTACGAGCGACTGCAGGCAGCCTTGTCGGACCTGTTCGGTCTGACGCTCAGCCAGGGCGGGCTGATGAACCTGCTCCAGCGCGTGCAGAGGCACTTCCGCTCCGGTCGCGAGGAGGCCGTCTCGACGCTACGCCGGGCCGCTGTGATCGCCTCGGACGAGACCGGAGTCCGGATCGAGGGCAGCAACGCTTATCATTGGGTGTTCCACGCGGCCGACGCCGTGGTGCACACCGCCTCGCCGACGCGGGGCGCCATCGTGATACGGGAGATGATGGACGGCCACCGGCCCGCGGTGTGGATCTCGGACCGCTACACCGCCCGAGCCTGGTCATGCCGCCGCGCACCAGACCTGCCTCGCCCATCTCGCCCGCGACGTCGCTTACGTCGTCGAGGTCAGCGACGATCCCGTGCCCTGGCGATTGCAGCTCTAATTGCGATCCGTATTCGCCCTGGCCGAGCGCGTCATCGATCTGGCCGCCTCGACGCTCGCTGCCAAGCGCCGGACCTTGGATCGACAGCTCGGCGCCATCCTCGCCACACCGAGCCGCTGCGACCTGACCCGCGACCTGCAGGCCAAGATCGGACGGGCGCGTGATCAGCTCCTCGTCTTCCTCGCCCATCCCGGCGCGGTCGAACCGACCAACAACGGCTCAGAGCGACTGCTGCGCCCAGCGGTCGTCCAGCGGAAGGTGACCAACGGCTACCGCGCCATGTGGGCCGCCGAGGGCGAGGCCGCCATCCGCACCGTCGTCGATACCGCACGCCTCGCAGGCCACAGCCCATTCGGCATCATCCTCAAGACCGTCGGTGCCTGATCCCAGCCGTCACAGGCCTGGGTAATTACGCCATGGCAGCCTGCGGGAGTTGCGCGCGTTCCCGGTGCCACACTGGAGAAGCGCATCGCCCAGCCTGGACATGCCGATGTCCCTTTGTCTTGCCCCGCCTCGCCCGGGTTGGACTGATTGAAGTCCTGGCGACGCTACCTATTGCCGAACCGGAGCCAAGACGGGCATGAGGACATTGCCCTGAACAAGAAAGCGCGGAACCCCGTCCTCATCGCGAACGGTGAGGGCGGTCGGCGACTGTACAAGCGCCGACCGCCCCTTCATGCCTTCATCGCAGGTTGCCGTTGAGGCCGTTCGGGAAGAAACCCGTCCGGTTCCCGTTCGGGTTCAGGTATACAATGTTGAGCACCTGCTGCGGCGTACGTGCGAACACGAGGCCACGTTGATCCACCGGCGAGAGGTTCGAGGATCCGGCTGAACCGATACCCTGGTCATCATCACTTGAACCGTCGAGCGAATCGCGCGCGTCAGAGATCGCCTGTGCCTGAGTGTACAGGCCACGGCTGTACAGCAGCGTGCGGATGATGCCGGCGTGATAGGCTTCGACCGCGAGGATACTGGCAGCGCCCGCGAGGTTGGCCGGATCTTTGATCAGCGGAGCGGCGCCGTTGTAGGCAGTGACCCCGACATCCTCGAAGATGAAGGCGGCGAGCAGGAAGTTCGTGTCGTTTGCGAAGGCGTCGAAGGTGTCGTTTGGCCCGGCCAAGCCGGCAGCGCGAGCCGCGATAGTGAATGAGAGGTTCAGGTCGATGGTCGGGCGCGCTACCGCGTTGCTCCCCAACGCCTGCCGCAGCGTGTTGACGTGAGCGCGCTCGTTGCGGGCGATCTCGTTGGCGTAGTTGGCGATGGCTTGCGTCTGAAACTGGACGGCGCGACCGCCTGAGACGGCGCCGACGGTGCCCGCTCCTGAGACCTCGGCATCGGACAAGCCCTGTCCGACCGAGGCCCGCAGGTAGAACTCAGCCTCGAGATATTCGAGGTTGAGCGCGAAATTGAAGATGTCGGCATCCGTGATGGACTGAGCGAGAGCCGGCTTCACGCTACCTGGACTGAACAACGCGGCGCCGACGACGCCGAGACCGACCGCGCCGAGAAACGCGCGACGCCCTGCCTCAAGATCAATTTTGCGCGGTGCCTCGGCGGATTCAGCGCGCTTTGTTCTCACAGCGGTTTCCTCGATCATTTTGATCTCCGTCGATTGGTTCAGGCACCCAGCTTGGCGCCATCGCGCTTACGAGCGACGCACCATCGAAGTTTCACAGGTTTAAAGAATTTTTAAGTTTTTTCGGCTTTTCGAACCGAGCGTCTCTCCGCCGCCGTGTTTTACGACCTGGCGGCTCGGCATCCCCTCACCGATCTCGCCCGAGCTTGGCCGCGATTAGATCGGCACGTCGCGCGTCGGCCGTTCACCGGAGCGTAGAAGGTGCAGATTGTTTTGGACCACGGGATTGCTCGGGTCGAGGGACAGAGCGCGCTCAAACTGCTTAAAGGCTCGGCGTTTGTCGCCGCGCAGGAGATACGAGTAACCACGATTGTTGATGATCTCAAAAGTCTCGCCCTGGATCTCGACAGCCTCTCGGTAGGCGCGGTCGGCGAGGTCGAAGCGACTAAGATTGTCGTAGGCAGCGGCGAGCCCAATCCACGACGCGACATCGGTCCTGTTCTTTTCGACAGCGGTGCGAAAATGGCGCTCGGCATTGCCGTAGTTGCCTGCGGCGAGATCGGCGCGGCCGAACCTGTTGGCCTCGTTCGAGGTCAGGATGCCGGTGGAGAAGGCAGGGGGATCGGCCGCTGCCACCGGATCGCCCGCCGGCGTTTGGCAAGCGGCCGCGGCAAATGTCAGACAGCTGCTGGCGAGGGCACGGCCAAGCCTTGCCAAACAGCGCGTTAAAGGCTCACCGGATTTTAGAAGACGCAATACGCCGTCCGCTCATGATCACGACTGGGTTGCCGCCTTCGCCCGTATCTACCACAAGGCTGGGCGCAAGCGACCATTCAAACGGATCTGCGCACATTTTCATCGAGCGGCTCCGACGAATTGGGCTATCGCGAGGTTACGGGTGCGAGGGGGGTGAACCGCGCCGGGGTCCCCGCGGCCATGCACACGACTGTCGCTGGTCGCGAGCGGTATGGTCTCGGGGCCGCCGAACCGGGAACCCGGTCAAATCTTTCTGCTGGGCGCCACGAACGAATTGGTCTCGGTAGAAGACAAGTTCTTCATGTAGCAGTTCTCAAGTCGTTCCAGTCCTGCTACGCTCTTATCCAGCGCCACTTGGATGGTCGAGCCCTCGCCCTTCACGGCGAGGCTATCGGCCAGCTTCAGCGATTTGTGTAACCGGTCGTCCTGGATTGGCACCGACACACCGTTGCCCGAGGCGGCGACGTCAGCTGAAAGGACCGAGGTGCCAGCCGTTAGCTCGACTGGATAGCTCCTGTTGCGCCCGAGCTTCCACTTCGGCGAACTCATGCTCAGGTCGAGGCCCTCGGAATCGCGCGTGAAGCGCGCATTCACACCTTCCTCGGTCTCGCGGCGCATCACGCATCACTCGATTTTTGGGTTTTTGTAGGCGGCCTCGACCTGCCAGGGGCCGATAGCGACCGCCTCGCCCTTGGATCGCGCGGCGGCGAGGGCAGCGGGCGTTAGGAGCGCAAAAGCGAGCGAAGTCATGAGGGCCAGATGCATGAATCTTCTAAGTTCGGGTCGGCAGTACAGATTTTGAAAAAGCGCGCCGGCGGTTTCACGGTTCCCATCGGCCGTATATCGAAGAACTTACCGACCGTCGTTGCGCGACGTCGGAACGGGGTGAACACAGCGACCCGCTCGCTCGCGAACATTGCCTTGCTGGTCTGAACCGTCGCGATAGCCGAGACAGCGGACAAGGCTTCCCGCTCAGCCACGCCGCGCACCAGCCAAGACTCGTGGGGGGGGGGCAGGTTGCCGACCCTCAATCTGAGCGCGTTTATGTCGGTACAGTATGAAGACTTGGCAGGGCTGAACACTATGCGGATCCGAAGCGGGTTGCTCCGCACCAGAAGCGAGTCATAAGCAAATTGTCTATTATATGCGCTGGACGACCTACAGCTTAAAATAGCACGACCTTCCTGAAGCTCAGCGTCGTGCCGTCGAGGGCATGCGTACCCTGCACCTTCAACGTCGCGCGCACCAAACCATTATATGCAGGAAGGCCTTCAAGCATGAAAAAAGTATAGGCTTGGTCGATCAAGGTCCACTCGGTCCGGCCCGGAAGCGGCGCCGTCCATGTGGCGATCAGGCCCTCGCTGCCGTCGAGAGCGTGAAGCGTCACCTGTATGGTCGCTGGGTAATGAAGATTCTCTAAATTGATCAATGCACTCAAATTAGCTTGCTCATTAAAGTCTAGCTCGAAGCTATGCTCCGAAATCTGGCCCGACAGATCGAAACTAGCGCAAAAATCGATGAATTGAAGCGAACGATCTGTTTTCGGCACAAACACATAGGTGTCGTGAATACCCATGAGACCATAGCGCGGTCGTTGGAGGCGAACGTCGAAGGGTGAAAATATATGCGCGAACATATTCTGCGTTAGGACATTTCCGGACGCGTTCGAGCCTGCAGAATTCTCTAAACAAATGAACGCCTCTTGGTCGATAAGGGTGGTGCGCACCCGTCCTCCCGCCGCAGAGGTCGGCGCAGCGCCTGCCAGGACCTGCGGGAACATCGTGGGTCCGTGACCTGTCATCACGGCGATGCCGCCAGGCACGAGCAGACGATAGAGTTCCTGCATCCAGCGGTAGTGCTCCTCAAACGTTAGGTGCGTCAGGACGGAGATCCCATAAATCAGATCGAAGGACCCGTCCGCATAGGCGAGAGGTGGGTCGAAAGGCGAGACGGCGAACTGGCCAAACGGCAAGCTCGCGGCACACCAGTCGACGAGTTCGGGATTGATATCGCAGCCATGCAGGCGAACGCTGTCGGCCTCGCTGGCCCAATGGCGTGCCAAGCGGCCGCAACCGCATCCCCAGTCCAGCACTCTTAGGTCCGGCTTCGATAGGACTAATCCTGCTTCCTCGACCGCCCGCCGGACGGCGCGTAGGTCCGCCTCGCCCGCTGCCTGGAAACGGGCAGGATCACGACCGTTTGTGACAAGAAACATCAGGTCGCTAGGCGGGATGGGAAGACCGTCGTTGCCGATCAGAAGCTCGGTATCCTCGAACGGCGGGGCGCGACGGATTGCACGGCCTTCCTTGTGTCCAAAGTATCGGAAATGGTCCGCGCCAGACCCGAGATCGCCAGCGGCAACTGCCGCCCGAACATCCGGATGTGCCTCTAGATATGCAGCCTCGTCGAACCCCTCTGGCAGCGTTGACACGTCAGCCGATTCCAAGTCTGCAGCGTGCTCAGATCCCATGAGTTCCGACTCCCAAGCCCACCCGGCGAAGCGCCGGTGACCGTGGCTTGATAAGGCTTTGACTGCCGATGGGGCAATCCGGGGACCCTGAACTTCCTGATACGTCCATCACTGCGGCGCTACGAGCACACGCTCAACATTCGAACATGTCGCTGCTGTATAGCTGCGCTTGATCCGGGATATGACACGCCTCTTTTGTGCACGGCTACCAACTTGGAAGAAATGGAGGAAAAGCCAGATTTAATGCGCAGGCGTGGGGTGCCCCACCTCGATTTAGGAAGACCGTTGCCCGCGTGCGAACAGGATGCGGGCGGCATCCGACAATGAGCCACCATCATCCGTCGATAGGAACTTGGGCGAGCGAAGCTGCATTATCGGCAGAATGGTCTTTTCACTGGTACGGAGGGGTGGTACAAACCACGCTCAATACGGAAGTGTAAGCGTTTGATTTTGCAGCATTTCGTTTGGAAAGTGTACAATCCTTTCCTGGGCACCATCAGCCGCCTAAAGCGCTGATCCGCACAACACTCTCTCCCCAGACCATGACACGGGACCGGCCATCGCTGCCGGTCGGTGCCGCTTCGGATCCCTGTCGATCGAAGCCGTGCGCCATCATCCGAACCCAGCCCCGCGCGACCGACACCTGTCACGACAGGGCCGCACGCCGTATCCCGGTGTCGCCCGATTCGCGCGGACTGCATGGCCACCCGTCGGAACGGCTCCGGTTCCCGGGGCTGCAGGCGAAGCGGGCCGGAAGGAGAATCACCGGATGACGAAGTTCTCCGCGACGCTCGCGGCCGCGTTGCTCATGGCCGCGTCGCCCGGCCAGGCCGCCGACGCCCAGCCGCAGATCCAGGCGGACGAGGGCGATCTCGCCGAGAAGATCGTCGGAACCTGGGAACTCGTCTCCTACCAGGTCGAGGACAAGGCGACCGGGTCGCTCATCGACGCGATGGGCAGCGCGCCGCGGGGCCGGGTGATCTTTACCCCGGATGGCTGGGTCGCGTTCAACCTCGAGGGCACCGACCGCAAGCCGGCCGAGACCGATGCCGATCGCGCGGCGCTGATGAAGACGCTGGTCGCCTATATCGGCCGCTACCGGATCGAGGGCGACCAATGGATCACGACGGTCCAGACCGCCTGGGCGCCGGAATGGGTCAACACCGAGCAGCGGCGGACGATCAAGATCCATGGCGACGAGGCCGACGTGACGACGCCCTGGCGGATCATGCCCAACTGGGATGCCGGCCGACTCTCGCGCAGCATCATCCGATTCCGGCGCAGCCGATAAGGGCGGCTCCCGCCATGCCGCCCGCGCGCACCCCGCATGTTCCGCACAGGACAGGCGGAGGCGTTTGTCCTACACCACAGATTGTCCTTTCAGACCTCATCCTCTAAGACGCGGTGAACACGCCGCCGCGCCAGATCGGCCGGCGTCTTTTCACCGTCGAGACTCGCCGATCACCGCGCGACCTCCGGATCGGGTCTTGGCTCTATTCGGCGCTGCCACGTCGAACCCGGCCATCGACTGGGAAAAGACGCTTCTATCCGGCCCTGCACTTCCGGAAGCTGTCTTCGGAAGCATCGACGGCGCACAAGACAAGAAACGATCGCACACGATCGATCACGCGCTGCGTGCCGCATCATCCGCGGGGGAACGTTCCGGAAGGCTGGATGCGCGGGGCTCCCGTCGCATCGATCCGACGCCTTCTGTGCCGGGACGTGCCAGCCGTGCATGCCCGGCCCTCAACCGATGAGATGTGGCGATGCGTGCCGACGACACCAACAAGCCCCGATCCCCGCGCGACACGCTCGCCGTCAGCCGGCGGCAGCTCCTCGGGACGGCGGCCACCGGGCTCGCCGCGGCCTCGCTGCCGAGCGCCCTCGCGTTCGCCGACAGCGCCGACACCAAGGTCGACGTGCTGCTGATCGGCGGCGGCATCATGAGCGCGACGCTCGGCGTGTGGCTGAACCAGCTCGAGCCCACGTGGTCGATCCAGATGGTCGAGCGCCTGGATCAGGTCGCCCTCGAGAGCTCGAACGGCTGGAACAACGCCGGCACCGGGCACTCGGCGCTGGCGGAGCTGAACTACACCCCGGAGAAGAAGAACGGCCAGGTCGAGATCGCCAAAGCGGTAGAGATCAACGAGGCGTTCCAGGTCACGCGCCAGTTCATGGCCTCGCTGGTCAAGGCCGGGGTGCTGAAGAACCCCCAAGCCTTCATCAACTACACCCCGCACATGAGCTTCGTCTGGGGGGACGACAACATCGCCTACCTGCGGAAGCGCTGGGAGGCCCTGAAGGCCAGCCCGCTGTTTGCCGGCATGGAATTCTCGACCGATCCGGAGCAGCTCAAGACATGGGTGCCCCTGATGATGGAGGGGCGCGACCCGGCCCAGAAGGTGGCCGCCACCTGGTCGCCGCTCGGCACCGATGTCGAGTGGGGCGAGGTCACCCGCCAGTACGTCGCCCACCTGCAGGGCCAGCCGACTTTCAAGCTGAGCCTCTCCACCGAGGTCGAGGGCATCGCCAAGAACGCCGACGGCTCCTGGCGGGTGGCGTCGCGCAACGTGAAGGATGGGTCGCGGCGCAGCGTCGACGCCAAGTTCGTGTTCATCGGCGCCGGCGGCGGCGCCCTGCACCTGCTGCAGAAATCGGGCATCCCGGAGGGCGAGGATTACGCCGGCTTCCCGGTCGGCGGCTCGTTCCTGATCAATGAGAACCCGGACGTCGCGACGCTGCACCTCGCCAAGGCCTACGGCAAGGCGTCGGTCGGCTCGCCCCCGATGTCGGTGCCGCACCTGGACACGCGGGTGCTCGGCGGCAAGCGCGTGATCCTGTTCGGACCGTTCGCGACCTTCTCGACCAAGTTCCTGAAGGAGGGCTCGTATCTCGACCTCCTCAGCTCGACCACGACCAGCAACATCTGGCCGATGGTCCGGGTCGGCCTGGACGAGTATCCGCTGGTCGAGTACCTGGCCGGCCAGCTCATGCTGTCGGACGACGACCGGATCGCGGCCCTGCGCGAATACTTCCCGAAGGCCAAGAAGGGGGAGTGGCGCCTGTGGCAGGCGGGTCAGCGCGTGCAGATCATCAAGCGCGACCCGAACAAGGGCGGCGTGCTGAAGCTCGGCACCGAAATCGTCAACGCCAAGGACGGCAGCATCGCCGCCCTGCTGGGTGCCTCGCCGGGTGCTTCGACGGCGGCGCCGATCATGCTGCAGGTGCTGGAGAAGGTGTTCGCCAAGAACGTCGCCACGCCCGAGTGGCAGGCGAAGATCCGGCAGATCGTCCCGAGCTACGGCACGACGCTCAACGACGACCCCGCCCGGGTCGCCCAGGAATGGGCCTACACCAGCGAGCAGCTGCAGCTGCCGGCGCCGCCCCGGATCGACACGGCAGCGCTCAAGCCCGTGCCGGCGAGCAGCACCGTGCTGAACAGCAGCGACACGCCGGTCCCGGCGCCGGTCCACGACCTCGCGCCCTGAGCGCGGTCTCTCCCGGGCCTCGTGCGGACGCACGGGGCCCGGGGCCGGCGGCGTTTCGCAGTCCCTCCGGAATCGGTTTCGGACAGGGGGCTCTACCGGGTGGCGCCGTGCGCGATGTGAAGCCAGCCGAAATCCACCGGATAACCGAGGCCGTGCAGCATCTTGACCCGCTTCCACGAGGCCGAGCGGGCCGAGCCGGCGTCCTGTCCGGCCTCGATCTCCGCGGATTCCATCTCCTGAAGCTCCCGGGTCAACGCCTCGCGCAGCCCCGTCGCCTTCATGGCCCCGAGGGCCGCGGTGAAGGCCTGCTCGGTCACCCGCACCTGATCGCAGATTTGACGCACGCTCATCAGTCTTGAGCCCTTTGCACTGCCGTTGGACCGCTATTGCGCAGTCATCGGATCTTAGCATCCGCGGCAGCAACGTCAGATGTACGTCTTTGGTGCAGACAGGTTTAGTATCCAGCTTGGTAAAGCCGGCCTTCTGGGGCGCTCGCGGCCGGGATCGATACCGGTTCGGGGAAAGCAAGCGCGTCGGATCGAGGACCGAGGGCGGTTCCGGACGGGGCCGAGGCGTTCGGGAAAAGGCGATGCGGCCCAGGCGTCTAGCGCAGCGGCAGCCAGCCGAGGCGGCGCGTCACCCGGGACGGACGGCGCCAGCGCCGCTTGCGTCCGAACGTCCTGCGCGAGTCGAGGATGCCGGATCCGACCTCATCCTTCTGGATGATCCGGGGCTGCACCGCCGCACCGATGGCCACCAGAGCGGCCGATCCGACCAGCGCCATGATCGCGGCACCCCAGAAAAGACTCTCGAACATCTGGTCCTTCCCGCCGGCATTTCCTTTTATAGGCCTGAAGTCTGATCGAAATTGCGGCAGAAGCTAGACTGCGCAGATTATTTTGCACACTTATCAGTATCGCCGCGGGTGGCTTTGCGGTGTGCAACCCTTGCGGCGGGCCATTTCCGCTGCGGCGATCCCCGCGAGCCTGGCCAAGGCCGGAGCGCGCGGCAGCGCCCGATACCCCCGATCCCCACCCCAACGCCGCGCTCCACCCGCTTCGGCGACCGTGGTTGCAAATTTTACGAAGCGTTCATCCTGCGGGTGTCCACTTTACGCCACCAAGGCCAGGCAAGCCTTCGGTGGACCACGCCACCCGCGACGGGCCAGGGACCGGCCCACAGGACAGATCACACAACAGGGATCCGAGACCGATGCCGCGCAAGACCGACACGACACCGCAAGAGCCGATCATGGAGCTGTGGCGGATCCTGGCGCTGGCGCTGATCGTCGCCGCCGGGATGCTCTTCGTCCATCTGGTCGTCCCCGCCGAGGCCGAAGCCCTCGACAGACCCGCAAGCACCGCAGCGCTGCGCTGACGCACCCGTCCCAGTCGCCGTCTCTCTCGTTCGGCACGGCTGGACGGCGGACCGGCGGCCTCGTCGGCGGGGCGAAGGCCGCGGGCTCCGTCCGAGGCGGATCCGCGGCAGGCCCGGACGCGGCGGCCCAGGGCCGGACCTGGAGTATCATTTCGCAGGAGGGCCGCCGGCTTCCGGAAGGAGCCGGCGGGAGAAGCCGCGGCCCGTCGGGGCCCGGCTGGGTCGGCGCCGCCTACTGCATCGCCAGCGGCATCGCCTCGACGGCGACCTCGCCGATCCCGCGGGCGGCGAGGGAGGCGCGCAATGGGCCGGTCAGGCAGGTGCCGGCCGTAAAGGCGCCATGGACGGCCCCGTCATGGTCGGCATCCCGCCGGGCCGGGCCGATCAGCTGGATCACGCGCCGGGCGATGGCGGGCGCCGGATCGATCCAGGTCACCGGCCAGGGCGCCAGCGCTTCGAGGCGCGGCAGCAGCAGCGGGTAGTGGGTGCAGGCGAGGCAGACCACGTCGGTGCGCCGTCCGTCAGCCTCGGCGACGAAGCAGGGCGCGATCTCGGCCGCCAGGGCGGCATCGTCGATCGGTGCGCCGGCCAGTTCGGCCTCGGCGAAGCCCGCGAGGTTCGGCGAGCCGACCAGCGTCACCGCGCAGGATCCGGCATAGGTCGCGATCAGGTCGTGCGTGTAGGAGCGTGCCACCGTGCCGGGCGTGGCCAGCAGCGTGATGAGGCCCGAGCGCGTCGCCGCGGCGGCCGGCTTGATCGGCGGCACCACGCCGACGAACGGCGTCGCGAAGCGCTGGCGCAGGGCCGGCAGGACCAGGGTCGAGGCGGTGTTGCAGGCGATGACCACCAGGTCCGGCCGGTGCGTCGCGACGAGCTGCTCCATCACCGCGAGCACCCGGGCCACGAGGGTCGCCTCGCCGAGCCGCCCGTACGGGAAGGCGGCATCGTCGCCGGCATAGACGTAGCGGCCGTCCGGCCGGGCGCGGCGCACCGCATCGAGGACCGTCAGGCCGCCCAGGCCGGAATCGAACACCAGGATGGTCGGCTCCGGTGACGGGCGGAACGCCGCGGGGGACAAGCTCGCCCCGGCCATCAGATCGATCCGCATGGAAATTCTGGACTCCGCACTCAGCGCCTCGAATCTCGGTGTCGAGGGTTAAGGCCTCCTCACTGCGGCGCAAGAAAGACCCGCGATTTCAAATTCTCCCCGTTAACCCCCGCGTCCCCGGCGGCGAATGAGGCGAACGACCCGGGCGCAGGCGGAATCACGAGCGGAGGTTGTCTGACCACCGCGGGGACATATCTTCTGCGACCAAGCTGAGCGTCGATAAGACGATCCCAGCAGAGACGCGAATAAGGGAAGATCCGCATGGCAGCCACGGCGGCACTCCGCTCCGGCGACACGCGCGCGCAACCGGCTGCGGCTTTCCCGCCCCCGGCCGTGACCGCCCGGCCGATCGACCGCGCCGCCTGGATCGCCGCATTCCGTTTCGTGCGCAGCGAGACCGAGCGCCGCGCCGCGCCGCTCTCGGCGGAGGACCAGCAGGTCCAGTCGATGGCCGATGCCAGCCCGACCAAGTGGCACCGGGCGCACGTGTCGTGGTTCTTCGAGCAGTTCCTGCTGCGGGAGCACCTGCCGGGCTACGCCATCTTCGACGAGCGCCTGCACTACCTGTTCAACTCGTACTACGTGGCGGCCGGCCCGCGACAGCCGCGCATCCAGCGGGGCATGATCACCCGGCCGACCATGGACGAGGTCACGGCCTATCGGGCGCATATCGACCGCGCGGTGGAGTCGCTGCTCGGCCAGGCCTCGGAAAGCGCCCTGGAGGCCGTGCTGCCGATCCTCGAGATCGGGCTGTACCACGAGCAGCAGCATCAGGAGCTTCTGCTCACCGACATTCTGCACGCCTTCGCGCAGAACCCCCTCGGGCCGGCCTACGATGCCGGCTGGCGCTTCCCGGCCGCCTCCGGGCAGACGGGTCAGGCCCCGCTCGCCCGCGGCATCGCCTGGATCGGGCATACCGGAGACGGGTTTTCGTTCGACAACGAATCGCCCCGCCACGAGGCGCTGATCCTGCCCGGCCGGATCGACAGGGCGCTGGTCACCAACCGCGAATGGCTCGCCTTCATGGAGGCGGGGGGCTACGCCAAGCCCGAACTGTGGCTCTCCGACGGCTGGTACGCCGGCCAGGCCGAGGGCTGGGAGGCGCCGGGCTACTGGCGCCGAGACGGTGACGGCTGGGCGACCATGACGCTCGGCGGCGTGCGGCCGGTGGATCTCGACGCGCCGGTCACCCATCTCAGCTACTACGAAGCCGACGCCTATGCCCGGTGGGCCGGCCGCAGCCTGCCGACCGAGTTCGAATGGGAGGTGGCGGCACGGGACGGCGCCCTGCCGGACGCGTTCGGCCTCGTCTGGCAATGGACCCGCAGCGCCTACACCGCCTATCCGGGCTACCGGCCGTTGCCGGGGGCCCTGGGCGAATACAACGGCAAGTTCATGGTCAGCCAGTTCGTGCTGCGCGGCTCGTCGGTGGCGACGCCGGAGGGCCACGCCCGGCTGCCGTACCGCAACTTCTTCTATCCGCATCAGCGTTGGCAGTTCACCGGCCTGCGCCTCACCGACGCCGCCTAGGGCCGTTCCCGATCGCGAACGGCCTCAATCCTCGATTCGAAACGCTCGCCGACGCCGAACCGGTATCCCCGTCGGCCGCGAGCGCTCCAAGCGCCCCGGAGTCGCCCTTGACCGTCAAGCCCAGCTTCCCCGACGCGGCCCCGGTCGCCCTGGACACGCCCGAACTGGCCTTCCTGGCCGATGTGCGGGACGGCCTGTCCCGCCCGCAGAAGGCGCTCGCGCCGAAGTACTTCTACGACACCGCCGGCTCGGACCTGTTCGAGGCGATCACGCGGTTGCCGGAATACTACCCGACCCGCACGGAGGTCGGGATCCTCGACCGCAGCGGCTCCGAGATGGCCGCGCTGCTGCCGGCCAAGGCCGCGCTCGTCGAGTTCGGCAGCGGCTCGACCATCAAGCTGCGCCGCCTGCTGCGCCACCTCGACAAGCTCGCGGCCTACGTGCCGGTGGACGTCTCGGCCGAGTTCCTGCGGGCGCAGGCGGACGTGCTGAGCGGCGACTTCCCGCATCTGCGGGTCGAGCCGGTGGCGGCCGACTTCACCCGCGACTTCGACCTGCCCGCGAGCCTCGCGGGCATGCCCCGGGCCGGCTTCTTCCCGGGCTCGACCATCGGCAACTTCGAGCCCGCCGAGGCCGAGGACCTGCTGCGGCGGTTCGGGCGCATCCTGGGGAAGGGCGCCCACATGATCGTGGGCGTCGACCTCGTGAAGGATACCGCGATCCTGGAGAACGCCTACGCGGATGCAGCAGGCGTAACGGCTGCGTTCAACCTCAACCTCCTGACCCGGATCAACCGGGAGCTCGCCGGCCGCTTCGATCTCGGCGCCTTCTCGCACCGGGCGGTGTTCAACCCGGGGCCCTCACGGATCGAGATGCATCTGGTCTCGCAGCGCGCGCAGGATGTCGGGATCGGCTCCGAGACCTTCGCGTTCGCGGCCGGCGAGACGATCCACACCGAAAGCAGCTACAAGTACACGGTCGAGACCTTCCGAGCCCTGGTGGAGCGGGCCGGCTGGACCTGGATCCAGGTCTGGACCGATCCGGAGGGGCTGTTCTCGGTCCACGCCCTCCGGCAGGATTGAACCCCGGCGCGTCAAGCCGGCACGTGGGGTGAAGGACGGCCGGATGCGTTTCAGCCCGCGCTGGTTCTACCTCGTGGCGCCGGGGCTCGGCGCCCTGGCCGGCCTGCTCTACGGATCGCTGTTCGCGGTCGGCCCGCTGCTGGGCTCGGCCATCCGGGGCGCGATCATTGGGGCACCGATCCTGCTTTACGAGCGCGGGCTGCTGTGGCGGCAGATGCGGGAGCGCGTGCGCCAGCTGGCGACGCCGCTGTTCCTGCTTTCCACCGTGGCGCTCTACATCGCCCTGATCGTGGCCGGCAACGCGGTCGCCAGTACGGTGCTGAACCGCCTGTTCCGCTTCATGTACAGCGAGCGGAACGCGATGCTGATGACCGAATCCGGCTTGCTCTACGGGCTCGCGATTTCGGTCCTCGTGGTGTTCGTGTTCCGGGTGCGCGACCTGATCGGTCCCGGCGTCTTCGCCAACCTGCTGATCGGCCGCTACCACCGGCCGATCAGCGAGGAGCGCATCTTCCTGTTCCTCGATGTCACCGGCTCGACCCGCTTCGCCGACCGCCACGGCGACCGCGCGGCGCAGGCCTATCTGGGGCAGGTGTTCAACGCCCTGGCGCCGCCGGTCTCGCGCTTCCGGGGCTCGATCGACGATTACATCGGCGACATGGCCCTGGTCACCTGGACGATCGAGCGGGGCACGCGCGACGCGGCCTGCCTGCGCTGCGTCTTCGCCTTCGCCGAGCAGCTCGCCGCCGAGGCCGACGCCTGGACGAAGCGGTTCGGGCAGGTCCCGGAATTCCGCGCCGCCCTGCATTGCGGCTCGGTGGTCACCGCCGAGATCGGGCTCGAGCGCCACAAGATCGCGTATTTCGGCGACGTCGTGAACACCACAGCCCGGCTGGAGAGCCTGTCCAAGAGCCTCGGCGTGCACGTGCTGGTCTCGGCCGACCTGCTCGACCGGATCGGCCCGCTGCCGCCCGACCTCGTGGCGGAGGATCTTGGCACGCACGCCCTGCGCGGCCGAGAACAGCCGCTGGCCGTGGCGGCGATCCGGAAGCCGGCTTAAGGCATCGTCAGGACCATCGGCTGCCGGCTCAGATACTCTGCGCGCCGCGCTCGCGCATCGTCGCCTTCCGAAAGCCGGCAGCCACCTCTCGGGGCGATGCTCTAGGCGCCCAGGACCTTCAGCACTTCCTGGGCCGCGCGCTCACCGTCGAGGGTGGCGCCGCCGACCGTCATGGCGCCGCCGCCGGCGAGCGCTTCGCCGGCGAAGAACACCCGCCCGCCGACCGGATCGCGCAAGCGCTCGCGAGCCTCCGCGTGTCCGGGCTCGACGATGGAATACGAGCCGCGGGCGTGCGGGTCGGTCCACCACCCGGCGAGGCGGCCGGCCAGGACGGCGCCCTGCGCCTTCGCGCCCAGGGTCGCGCCGAGGCGCTCGGTGGCCAGGGCGATCGCGGCCGGTTCGCCCGCGCGGCACAGGTCCCGGGCGAGGTCGCCGCCGAGATTGGCCACCGCGATGGCGCGGCCGAACGGGCCCATCTCGAAATACACCGTTGGGCCGCCGGTGATCACCGACACCGCGTCGCCCAGAGCCGCCGGATCGACCTTCGCAGGGTCGAGCCGCAGGCCGATCTTGGTGTAGGCGCCCATGTGCAGACCATCCAGGGCCGCCGCAGTGCCATCGGGCAGGCCCGGGGTGAACCGGATCGCCCCTTCTTTCAGCACGCCGACCGGCACCGTCACGATTGCCGCCGCCACCGCGAGCGTGCCGCAGGCCGTGTCGATCCGGACGGTCTTGCCGGACCAGTCGATCGCCCGCACCGGACAGCTCAGCCGGACCGGGAGGTCGGCGAAGCGCCGCGCCACGAGGTCGCCGTAGCCATCGACCCAGAGGTCGGTCCCGGACCACAAGCGATCGTAATCCACCGCCGAGACCCGCTCGGGATCCTCGCCGAGCGAGAGCCGGCTCAGGCCGGCCGCCGCACCCTCGGCGTTCGGGCCCCCAGCGTGGGCGGCCTCGGCCAGCGAGGTGTCACCCCCCTTGGGGGCCAGCAGCGCGTCGAGCCCGGAGAAGCCCGCACGGCGGCTCGCATTCTCCGCGTCGGTCGCCGGCCGGCCGTCGATCATGAGCGTCCGGGCCCAGCCGCTCTCCTGCGCGAAACGCACGCCCGATGCCCGGGCCACGGGGGCCCAGGGGTTGCGCTCGGCCCAGTGGATGTACTCGGCGCCGGCATCGAAGCGGCAATCGGGTCCGAGCGACCGATCGGTGAAAGCCCGGCCGCCGATCCGGTCCCGGGCCTCGACCAGCACCACGTCCTGCCCGGCCGCGCGCAGTGCCGACGCCGCCGCCAGGCCGGCCGCCCCGGCGCCGACGACCGCCACGGAGCCGCCCCGCGTCGCGGCGCGCACGGACGGGGCCGCCAGCACGGCAGCCGCCAAAATCGTTCGTCGGGTCGGACTCATGGCGTCAACGCTGGGGGGCCATTCTGAACCGGATCAGTCCGGCTTCATCCCGGATACCTGTACCGAGATCGCGGACCGGCAAGCGCGGCAGGGCCGCGGCATCTTCCCGAAGGAGGCGAGCCTGCGGCCGGCAAAGGGTCATGCCGTCTGGACGTCCCCGAGCATCATCCCGGAAACGGAGATGCCGCCTTGAATGCCACCGACGCCGCCAGGGGCAGGACCGCACGCAGGGCGTCGATCCTGTTGCCCGATCCGAGGCTCTAATGCGCGGCCGGGTTGGCGGACCGCTTCTCCATCATGGTCTTGACCTGCATCAGCTGGTCCCAGACCTGACCGGGCGAGGTGCCGAAGAAGTCGAAGCCGGCATTCACGCCGAGAAAGATCCCGACGCAGATCAGCGGCACCAGCACCCAGGCCAGCACCTCCTCGCCGCGGCGACGCCGCTGGCGGCGCCGGCGCCGCTCCTCGCGCCGGGTCAGCTTCGGGGCAGGCGCAGGATGCGTGACGGGGGAAAGAGGCCCCTCGTGCAGATCTTCGGTCATCAAGCGCCTCCTCGCCGCGGCGCGTTCGCGTCGCGGCGGTCATAGACCGGCAGGCCGTGGTCCGGAAGCCTGCCGGCCGGCGTGAGGGCTCTTATGCGCGGACCAGTGGCACCTTCGGCACGGTCCGGACGCCGCCGCCCGAGCCGCCGCTGCCACCACCGCCGCCCTTGTCGTCCTTCGGGGTCTTCTTGCGCGTGGCCGCGCGGGGCTTGGCCCGCTTGTGCCGCTTGGCCGCGTTGGTGACGTCCGCCTCCGGCTTCGGCGTGACCGGACCAGCCGGGAAGTCGAAGCCGAGGCTGTCCTTGGCGCCGGCCTTGGCCTCCTCGTCCTCCGGCTTGCGCACCACCACCCGGACGGCGCCGCCGTCCTTGAGCTTGCCGAACAGCACCTCGTCGGCCAGCGGCGTCTTGATGGTCGCCTGGATCAGACGCGCCATCGGGCGGGCGCCCATGGCGTCGTCGTAACCGTGCTCCACCAGCCACGCCCGCGCCTCGTCGGACAGCTCGATCGTCACGTTGCGGTCGGCGAGCTGCGCCTCGAGCTGGAGGACGAACTTGTCAACGACCTTGGCCACGACCTCCTTCGGCAGGTGGCCGAACGAAATGATCGCGTCGAGGCGGTTGCGGAATTCCGGCGCGAACAGCTTGTTGATCGCCTCCACGTCGTCACCCGTGCGCTTCGTCTGAGTGAAGCCGTAGGCCGACTTCGCCAGGTCCGAGGCGCCGGCATTGGTCGTCATGATGATGATGACGTTGCGGAAATCGACCTGCTTGCCGTTGTGATCGGTCAGCTTGCCGTGGTCCATCACCTGCAACAGAATGTTGAACAGGTCCGGGTGGGCCTTCTCGATCTCGTCGAGCAGCAGCACGCAATGCGGGTGCTGGTCGATCCCGTCGGTGAGCAGGCCGCCCTGGTCGAAGCCGACATAGCCGGGGGGCGCGCCGATCAGGCGGCTGACCGTGTGGCGCTCCATGTATTCCGACATGTCGAACCGCAGCATCTCGACGCCGAGCGAGGAAGCGAGCTGCTTGGCGGCCTCGGTCTTGCCGACGCCGGTCGGACCCGCGAACAGGTACGAGCCGATCGGCTTGTCCGGATCGCGCAGGCCCGCCCGGGCGAGCTTGATCGCCGAGGTCAGCGCCTCGATCGCGTTCGGCTGGCCGTAGACCACCCGCTTCAGGTTCTCGGTGAGGTGCTGCAGCACCACCGCGTCGTCCTTCGAGACGGTCTTTGGCGGGATGCGGGCCATCGTGGCGATGGTCGCCTCGATCTCCTTGATGCCGATGGTGCGCTTGCGACGCGCCTCCGGCACCAGCATCTGCGACGCGCCGGTCTCGTCGATCACGTCGATCGCCTTATCGGGCAGCTTGCGGTCGTTGATGTAGCGGGCCGACAGCTCGACCGCCGCCTTCACGGCCTCGGTCGTGTACTTGAGCTTGTGGAACTCCTCGAAGTACGGGCGCAGGCCCTTCACGATCTCGATCGTGTCCGGGATCGACGGCTCGTTGACGTCGATCTTCTGGAACCGGCGCACCAGGGCGCGGTCCTTCTCGAAGTACTGGCGGTACTCCTTGTAGGTGGTCGAGCCGATGCAGCGCAGCGTGCCCGAGGCGAGCGCCGGCTTGAGCAGGTTCGACGCGTCCATGGCGCCGCCCGAGGTCGCACCGGCACCGATCACCGTGTGGATCTCGTCGATGAACATGATCGCGTTCGGGTGCGCCTCGATCTCCTTCATCACCTGCTTGAGGCGCTCCTCGAAGTCGCCCCGGTAGCGGGTGCCGGCCAGCAGCGTGCCCATGTCGAGGGAAAACACGGTCGCGTCGGCCAGGACCTCCGGCACCTCGTGCTGGATGATCTTGCGGGCCAGGCCTTCGGCGATCGCGGTCTTGCCGACGCCGGGGTCGCCCACCAGCAGCGGGTTGTTCTTCTGCCGGCGGCAGAGCACCTGGATCGTGCGCTCGACCTCGGAGTGGCGGCCGATCAGCGGGTCGATCTTGCCGTCCCGGGCCTTCTTGTTGAGGTTGACGCAGTAGGCGTCGAGCGCGTCGCCCTTCTTCTTCGCGCCGCCGCGGGGATCGCCCTCGTCGCTCGGGCGCTCGGGGGCACCTTCCTCTTCCGCGCCGCGCACGGGCTTGGCCTCGGACGCGCCGGGGCGCTTGGCGATGCCGTGGCTGATGTAGTTGACCGCGTCGTAGCGGGTCATGTCCTGCTCCTGCAGGAAGTAGGCGGCGTGGCTCTCGCGCTCGGCGAAGATCGCCACCAGCACGTTGGCCCCGGTCACCTCCTCACGGCCCGAGGACTGGACGTGGATCACCGCCCGCTGGATCACCCGCTGGAACCCGGCGGTGGGCTTGGCGTCCTGGCGCCCGTCCCCGGTCAGGTTCGAGAGCTCGGTGTCCACGTAATCGACCAGGCTGCGCTTCAGCGTGTCGATCTCGACGTTGCAGGCGCGCATGACCGCGGCCGCGTCCTGGTCGTCGACAAGGGCGAGCAGGAGATGCTCCAGCGTCGCGTATTCGTGCCGTCGCTCGCCGGCGAGCGCCAGGGCTCGGTGGAGGGCTTGTTCTAGGCTGCGTGAGAAGCTTGGCAAAGCTGGCCTCTGTGTGGGTGCCTACCGCGAACGGCGCCTATTTCTTTTCCATAACGCACTGGAGAGGATGTTGGTGTTTGCGCGCGAAGTCCATGACCTGCGTCACCTTGGTCTCCGCCACCTCGTAGGTGAAGACCCCACACTCGCCGACCCCGTTCTGATGCACGTGCATCATGATGTGGTAGGCGTCCTCGTGACTCTTGTTGAAGAAGCGTTCGACGACCAGCACGACGAATTCCATCGGCGTATAATCGTCGTTCAGAAGGAGTACCCGGTACAGGCTTGGCTTCTTGGTCTTCGGCTTGGTGCGGGTGATGATCGCGGTGTTGGACCGGTCGTCGCCGCCCGGGGCGCGCGAACCGGAGGCCGTGATCGCCAAACGCGTCGGCCCGTGAAGCGTCGTCGATATCGCGGTGCCCTGAAGGGGGACCTGTGTCATGTGCGTCGAACCGATCCCTCGATTGGAGCGGGCGTCGCCGGCCCCCAATACCGATCCCGTCATGACCCTGCCGGGAGCGGCGTCCGGGTCGGCGGACATTAATCTACAGACCGTGAAGCGACTTCGCCAGACGCCTGCGCGCACTTGTCCGCCCCGCAAAGCTTGCGCCCGGCGCGACGCCTGCGACCCGCTCATGCCGACCTGCCGAGGTCGGCACGCGGAACGCGCCCGGCAGGCGGGGCCAGGGTCGGCACGCAGCGCCCGGATCGAACCGCGCGAAACCCGATTCCCGACCGGGGAATGCCGGAAGACGCGGGGAGGGCGGGGGATCGTTGCATGGCCGGCCTCCTCGGCGCCGCCGGGCCGGCTCGCCGCGCGCCGACACCGATGACGAAACCGGATCTCACCCAAGAGTGTGGGTCGCATACGCCATCGTCAAGACATGGCCGGACCGGCGCGATTCGGAACGCGAGTGGTTCGCATTAACGGGCCTGTAACTGCACCCGCCTAATTCTCAACCGATGCAGCGGGGCCACGCGATCAACGCAGGCCAGCACCAGAGATACGACCGGCGCATGCCGGTCTCGCGAGGCAATCAGGCGTGATGCGTAGCGTTGTAGGCCGCCCCCGGACGATCCCCGCGCTGCCGGCCGCCTTGGCCGCCGCCGCGGTCCTGACCGCCCTGGCCGCCCCGGCCGAAGCCCGCCGCGGGCGGCACCATCACCATGCGTCAGGGGGCGGCTACAACCCGCCCTACGCCGCCATGGTGGTGGACGTGAAGAGCGGGAAGACGCTGCACGCGGTCAACGAGGACGCGCTGCGCCATCCGGCCTCGATCACCAAGGTCATGACGCTCTACATGCTGTTCGAGCAGATGGAGCGCGGCAAGTTCGCCCTCGATTCCGAGCTGACCATGTCGGCCCACGCCGCCGCCCAGGCGCCCTCGAAGCTCGGCCTGCGCCCGGGCCAGACCATCAAGGTCGAGGACGCGATCAAGGCGATCGTCACCAAGTCGGCCAACGACGTGGCCTGCGCGATCGGCGAGAACATCGCCGGCTCCGAGGAGCGCTTCGCCCAGATGATGACCGCCAAGGCGCACGCGCTCGGCATGAGCCGGACCCGCTACGCCAACGCCTCCGGCCTGCCGGACCCCGACCAGCTCACCACCGCCCGGGACCTCACCGTCCTGGCCCGCGCCATCCAGGATCGGTTCCCGCACTATTACCGCTACTTCCAGACCCGCGCCTTCGCGTTCCGCGGCCGGGTGATCGGCAACCACAACCACCTGCTCGGCAACGTCCAGGGCGTGGACGGCATCAAGACCGGCTACACCCGCGACTCCGGCTTCAACCTGATGACCGCGGCCAAGTCCGAGGGCCGCCAGATCGTGGCGATCGTGCTCGGCGGCAAGTCGGGCGGCAGCCGCGACCGGATCATGGCCGACCTCGTCCGCGCCAACCTGCCCCGGGCCTATGCCGGCGTCCGCCAGTCGGCGCCGGTCACCGAGGTGGCCGAGCGGGCCCGCCCGGCCGTGGTGGCGGACGCCGTCTCGCGCACCCGCACCCAGGTCGCCTCGGCCGACGACGAGGATGTCGAGACCACCGGCACCACCGGCGAGCCCCTGGACATCATGCCCTCGCGCTCGACCACGACGCCGGGCGGCACCTGGAAGCCCGGTCCGCAGGGCGTGTCGCAGGCCCTCCCGAAAGCCGCGCAGGCCTATGCCGGCGCGAGCGGCGCCCAGGCACCGTTCCCGGGCGCATCCAAGACCGCGGCCCGGATGGCCTCCGCGGAACGCGACGAACCGCCCAAGGCCGTCGCCGGGACCCGCGTCGTCCCCACCGCCTGGGTGATCCAGCTCGGCGCCATGGACGACGAGTCCAAGGCCCGCACGATGCTCTCCGAGGCCCGCGCCAAGGCCGGCGGCAGCCTGTCCAAGGCGGCGCCCTACACGGTCAAGGTCGAGCATGGCGGGACCACGCTGTACCGCGCCCGCTTCTCCGGCTTCGCCGAACAGGATTCCGCGCAGGATGCCTGCTCGGCCCTGAAGCGCAGCGGCTTCAGCTGCTTCGCGACCCGCAGCTGAACGACCTTGAGCATCATCCCGAAAGGTGGATTCCGGCTTTCGGACCAAGATGATGCGGAGACAGAGGCCTCGAGCGTCGTCCCGGCCCTGATTTCCGGGACGACGCTCTAGACGATCGACGGCGCGCCCCTCCGGCGCGCCGGCACGGCGGAGCCGCGGCTGTGTTTGCCCGCGGCTGCGAACCAGTCAGCATCTGACAACGCGCGTGGAGTTCAGCGATGTCGGTTCAAAAGCCTGTCCCGGGCCGCGTTGACCCGCGCCGCCCTGTCGGCACTTCCGCCCTGGTCGGGGTGGGTGAGCTTCATCAGAGACCTGTGGGCCGTCCGGACCTGCTCAGCGGTCGCCCCGCGCTGAAGCCCCAGGATCTGGTGCGCCTCCTCCTGCGTCATCGACCCTGGATACGCCGGGCGTCCCGGCCGCGGGTCTCGATCGCGCTCAGCGTCTACACGCCAGCCGGGCGCCCGGCGGTCGAGATACGGCTCTAGCAGCGCCGCGCCCTCGGCATCGCGTGCGCGGCAGACCTGCAGCAGCGCGATCAGGATTTCGGCCGGCAGGGCGTCGAGCCGGGCCCCGGCACCGGGCCCGGCGATCACCCGGCCGTCGCGGATGGAGCCGTCCGGACGCAGGCGGACATCGAGCAGGGACGTGCGGTACCGGAGCCCGGGGCCGAACCGGGACGTGACGAGGCGGGCGAGGCGCTCGGTCATGGCGGCCTGCCCCTCGATCATCCAGATGCCGCTGAGGCCGAGCAGGGCCGCCAGGATGAGGTTCCCGTGCAGGAGCAGGAACCCGGCCGCCGCGAGCGCGAAGGCGCCGCCGAGCTTCTGCGGCTGGACCGCGCCGGTCACCGCGCCGACGCCCTTGCCGAAGGCACGCCCGAGCCGGCGGCCGAGGCCGTCCCCGTTCTTCGAGAGCCACCAGAGCGTGGCGCAGGCCAGTAGGACCGCAAACAGCACCATCGCGAACCGCCGCCGTTATCGCCGCGCGCCGAATTCGGCGCCGACGCGGCCACCGATCCGCACCGTGGTGCCGTCACCCAGATCGTAGAACCCGCGCGGGGCCGTCGTCGGGGCGTGGGCCGGAACGTCGCAGCCGGGCGGCGGCGGCAGGCGGACACCCTCCGGCAGGTCCTCCGGGCAGAGGCGGGACCGCACCCGCGTCTCGGCAGCCTGCGCGATGCCGGCGGAGACCAGGACGAGCAGCACGAGGCCGGGCAGCCGCCTCACCGGCGGTTCTCCGCGACATCCGCGGTGGTGATGCGGACCTCCCGGATCCGGCCGCCGCGCGCGACCTTCAGGTTGATGGCCGCGCCGAGGCCGGCCTCCTCGATCGCCGCGGTGAGGTCGGCCAGCCGGCGGATCGGCCGGTCCTCGGCCGCCACGATCACGTCGCCGAGATCGCCGGATTGCGGGTCGACGCCGCGCAGGCCGGCCTGGGCCGCGGGCGACCCGGGCAGGACCCGCAGCACCACCACGCCGTCGATCCCCAGCCGGGCGGCGGCGGCCTCCTGGGCGGCGATGATGCCGATGCCGGGGTTGCGCACCCGCCCCACCCGGATCAGCTCCGGGACGACCCGGTTGACCACGTCCACCGGGATCGCGAACCCGATGCCGGCGCTGGCCCCCGAGGGCGAGACGATGGCGGTGTTGACCCCGATCAGCCGGCCGGCGGAATCGAGCAGGGGGCCGCCGGAATTGCCGGGGTTGATCGCCGCGTCGGTCTGGATGACGCCGGATAGCTCACGCCCGGCGCTGGTCGGCATCCGCCGGCGCACGGCGCTGATCACGCCGGTGGTCAGGGTGTGGTCAAGGCCGAACGGGTTGCCGATCGCGAAGGTCGACTGGCCGACCTTCAGGTCCGCCGAGGTCCCGATCGCCAGGGGCGGCGGCATCTTGGCCACCCGCCCGAGCCGCAGGACCGCGAGGTCGTAGGACGGCGCCAGCCCCACCAGGGTCGCGGAGACCACCTCTCCGTCGCTCATCCGTACCGAAACCGAGCCGCCGGATTGCGCCGCGTTCTGCACGACATGCGTATTGGTGACGACGTGGCCGGCCCCGTCCCAGACGAAGCCGGTGCCGGTCTGCGTGCCGCCCTGCTCGCCACCCTCGTCGTCCGCGTCGAGCAGGTCGCGCCCGGTCGCGGCGCTCCGCGCGAAGACGTGAACGACCGAGGGGCTCGCCCGCTCGAACAGCGCGATCGTGGCGGATTCGGACTGGGCCAGATCGCCGCGTGCGGTCACCGCCCGCGGCGTCTCGGCCGCGTAGAGCAGCGCCTGCACGTAGGGTTGGGCGACGTAGAGCGCCAGCAGGACCAGGACCGCGGCGAGCACGATGCGCACGGTACGATCCGGCACGGGGGCGGTCTCCAGGTCAGGACGAGGCAGCGAAGGGGCGGCGGCGGGGCAGCGGCGCAGGACGCGCGGGGAAAGCCTTAAGTGCGCGTTCAGGATCGGGGCGTCAACACAGGGGAAGCACGGTCTCCGCCGGGGCCCTGACGTGTTCTGGCGCACCTCGGAGACTGGCGCGCATTGGCTAACGGAATGGTCATCAATCGGTGGCCACAATTCTCGCAAGTTCACGGCGGATCAGGCATGGCCGGTTTGGGCATGGAACAAGGCACCGCACCTTATCCTACGTAGTAGGACTAGATACTGGTGCCTGAAATGCCCAAATTGATCGCAAAGCTGCCGCAGAGATGCTTGCATTGACGCTCAGCCTCTCGGATCCCGCGGCACACCGGCTCGACCGGGCGGCGGGGATCTGAACGGTCCAAAACGGTTCGGAAGGACACGACATCATGGAAACCGAAGCTCTCGAACGCCCGGCCGATCTCACGATCTGGCGCACGGCCCCGGCGAGCGCCCCGCTGGCCCAGCCCGAGCGGTACGGCACCCTGCGCGAGGCGATCGCCGCCGCCGCGGGCGCCCTGACCGATCCGGCCAAGCAGCCCTGGATCATCACCGAGGAGGGCGAGATCCTCTCCCCGAACTGGATCCGCACCTATCTGAACTGACCGGTTCCAGCGGATCCAAAGTGGCTTTGCGCGAAGAGGATCGACCTGCTGGGGTCCTCGCAGCGCAGAGCCCCGCCGATCGGCGGCGCCGTGACGAATTGCCGACCGGTCGTGCCGCGCCCGCCGGATGACGGCGAGGCGGTCGATCGATCCTGCCAAGGTCACGTCGCCCGTGCGCCAGCTACGTTCGTATGCTGGACGAACGGAGCCTGAAGCGGCACTTCAGGCCAGCCTCTTCTCGAGAGTGCGAGCCGCGTCCGCGACCGCCGTTGCTTTCGACACCCTGCGGTTCGTCCGCACGCTCCGCGACAAGGCCAAAATGTCCTCGGAGCAGGCTGAAGGTCTGGCCGACGCCATCGCCGAGGCGATCCAGAACGATCTGGCGACCAAGACCGACATCGCCGCGGTCCGGACGGATATCGAGGCGCTGCGGCTCTCGACCAAGTCCGAGATCGAGGCGCTGCGGCTCGCCAACAAGGCCGACCTCGCCGAGATGAAGGCCGAGATCGTCACATGGATGCTCGGCGCGATCGGGTTCCAGGCGCTGGTGATCGTCCGCGGCAGCGTGGCCCTGGCACGGGGCCTGCACTGAGCGAACCAGGGCGCGGCTTAGGAACAGCGGGGATATCGGGGATCGCAATCGGTACCCCGCCGGCTCACTCCGCCGCGTCCGAGTGGCGGAAGCCCTCGACCCCGACCTGCTCCGGGTTGATCGCGTGCAGCGCCCGGCGCGCCGCCTCCAACGGGTGCTCGGCCTCGATCCGCACCGACGTCAGATCCGGGCTCTTGTAGACGGTGACGATGGTGTCCATCACCTCGGTCAGCGTCGTGCGCTTGTCCTCGGGGGCGGCGATCAGCAGTTGCAATCCCCAGGCGCGGTAGAGATCGACCAGCGCCTGGCTGTTGCGCACGTCGAGCTTGGAGAACGCCTCGTCGAGGAGGCAGAGGCCCAGGCCCGGATTCTCGTCGCCGGGCCGGTCGCCCGGATAGTAGGCGCTCGCCAGCGAGGCCGCGATCGCCACGTAGAACGGCGCCTGCGCCTCGCCGCCGGACCCGCGCAGCGCCCGCGCCGACATCGTCGTGCGGTTGCCGGCTGCGTCCTTCATGCCGATCTCGTACACGAAGTAGTTGCGGTAATCGGCGAGCCGGGCCGCATCCTCCTGGCCGGCGATCAGCGCGGTGATCTCTTCCAGCGCCGCCGCCATCGGCCCCTCGGTTTCGCCGGCCAGCAGCGCCTGCGCGGCCTCGGGGGAGCGGGCGGTCTCGGTGGCCAGGGCGTGGACGGCGGCGTAGCGCCGGTCCACCGCCGCCTCGAACGCGTAGGTCTGGCCGGTGAAGCTGCGCGCCGAGAGCCGCTCGTTCAGGGCGGCGAGCCGGGCATGGACCCGCTCGAACCGGTCGGCCAGGCGGGTCAGAAGATCCTCGGTCATGAGCCGGCGCATCTCGACCTCGGCCCGCTCGGCCTGGGCGCGGTAGCGGCGCAGCTCGTGGCCCTCGACGGCCTCGTATTCCTTGGAGACCCAGGCGTAGCCGTCGATCGCCGGGGCGTCGCCGGCGTTCAGCGGATTCTCGACCCGCCAGGCCGAGCAGGCCTCGGTCAGCTCGCGCTCGGCGACGCGCCCGTGCGAGCGGGCCGCCTCGGCGGCCTCCCGGGCGAGCCCGCGCTCCGTGGCGGCCCGTGTGCCCGCGGCCTTTGCGTCGAGGCCCGCGAGCGCGCCCCGCGCCTGCGCGATCACGCCGACGCCGAACGTCTCGGAGCGGGCGAGGCGCACCCGCGCCGCGTCGCCGCCCATCGCCTGCCGCAGGGCTGAGCGCCGGGCCGCCAGCGCCGCGCGGGCGGCCTCGCGCACGGTCCCGAGGCGCCCCCGCAGCGCCGCCTCGTCGGCGAGCAGGCGGTCGAGCTTCGGTTCCAGATCGTCGGACAATTCCCGCAGGTAGCCGATCCGCTCGGTGGTCAGCGCGGCGATCTCAGCGGTGAGGCCGGCATTGTCGCGCTTCTCGATGCCCTCGCGCTCGGTCTGGAGCGTGCGCCGCCGCCCCTCCAGCCCGTCCAGCTCGCTCCGCAGGGTATCGACGTCGTCGAGGCCGCGCGCGATGCGGGCCCGGACCGCCGCGGCGGTGCGGGCGGCCTCGCGCAGGACCGCCGCCTCGCCGCGCAGCCGCCGGGCCTCCGCAACCGCGGCCTCGTGCGCCCTGCGGCTGTCCACCGTGGGCCCGCGATGGCCGCGGGTCATCAGCAGATCGACGCTGCGGGTCACCGAATAGGCCATGCCGGCCGTGGTCCGGCCGCTCGGCGCGACGGCGCGGGACAGGCGGGCGAGCTCGGCATCGTCCCGGGCGAGGTCGTAGCCGCCGAGCCGCACCCCGAGGAACGCCTCCGCGTGCGGATCGCTGGTCTCGATCACGGTGAGCGGGCCGTCGTCGTAGCGGCGCGCCCGCTGCTTGGCGGTGTCGGTGGTCTTGACCAGGATGCAGCGGTGGAACCGGTCGCGGCCCGATTGCAGGACGCCCAGCGCCTCGCTCAGCCGGTCGGGCGCCACCACCAGGGCCTCGCGGGCGCGCCCGAGCAGGCCCTCCAGCGCGGGCCCCCAGGTCGGGTCGACGATCTCGGCCAGCTCGCAGATCGGCAGCGCGTCGATGTCGCGCCGGGCCAGCTCCCCCCGAAACGCGACCGTATCGGAGGACAGGCGCGCCGCCGGGCCGGCGCCGGTGCGCGGCGCGGTGCGCTCGGCCTCGCTCTCCTGCGCGCGGGCCTTCAGGGCGGCATCCTCGGCCGCCCGCTCCAGGGCCTCGTCGAATTCCGGCAGGCGCCGCAGCCCGTCGATCAGGTCCGCCAGGGGCCCGTCCGGGCGCAGGATCTCGTCGGGCGAGGATTCCCGGCGCAGGCCGGCCCGGGCGCAGGATTCCGCGAGGCGGGCCGCCGGCGGGCAGGACTGTCGCAGGATCGGGGCGACCGGCTGAAGCTTGCCCATCTGGCCGACCAGGCCGACGAGGTCGGCGATCCGGGCGGAGAGGTCCTTCCGGTCCCGCTCCAGCATCGACAGGCCCAGCGTCGAGGCGGCGAGCCGGCCCTCCGCGGCGCTGCCGGCGAGCAGGGCCTTCTTCTCGGCGATCTCGCCGTCGATCTCCCGGACGTGGCCGCGGCTCGCCGCGACCCGCTCCCGGGCGATCCGCAACGTGTCGGCACCCTCGCGCAGGCGCAGGCGGACCGCGACGAGGTCGAGGCTGCGGCGGCGCAGCTCGGCGCAGGCCGCCGCGAACTCGTGGGTGGCAGCGGCCAGCACCGCATCGCCCCAGGCCTCGTAGCGGTCGCGCAGGCGCCGCAGCCGGGCGAGACGGCTCTCCAGTTCGCCGATCGTCTCGAGCAGGCGGCGCCAGTTGGCGATGGAGAGCCGCACCCGCTCGACGTCCAGGGGCTCCGGGTCGAGCACGAAGGCGCGCACGAAGGCGCTGGTGTCGAAGATCGGCTTGAACGCCACGGCGTTGGAGAAGCTGCGCAGGAAGTGCCGCGGCTCGGGGGAGGGCGCGCCCTCCCGCAGGGTCGCCAGGATGTCGGCGGTGAAGCGCTCGCCGGAGGTCCGGTACTCGGTGAAGCTCGCCGCCCGGGCGCGCAGATCCGCGGCGATCTCGCTCCACGGCGCCGTGAAGCTGCCGCCCGGTGCGGTGCGGGTATAGTCGGCGACCTCGAATCGGTGCCCGACCGCGATGAAGCGGGACAGCACGGTCTCACGCGGCTCCACCGCCCGGGCCGCCAGCGCCAGCCCGACCGTGACGGTGCGGCCCGAGGCGGGGTTCTCGAACACCAGGGCCAGCACGGTCTCGCAGGATTCCCGCGTCGGCCGTCCGCCCTCCGCCGGATCGCTGATCCAGCCCAGGCAATAGTCGCGCACCGTGCGGGCGCTGCGTCCGGAGGCCGAGGCGTTCAGCGCAAGCCGGCTGGCGTTGTTGCCGGCGAGCACCGTGCCGACCGCGTCGAAGATCGTGGACTTGCCGGCCCCCGTCGGCCCGACCAGGGCGGCGGCGCCCCGGAGGCGGATCTGCTCGCGCCGGATCAGGTACCAGTTCGAGATGGCGATGTCGGTGAGGACGTACACGATGTCGGGAGGCCGGGCCGCTGTCGGAAGGATGTGCGGACCAGTTGGCCGGGTTCGGCCGCGCATGCAAGCTTCGGCGTTCCCGGCGCCGAGCTGTCACCTCAACCGGGATTCGCAACTTGTCAGACAATTTCGCGCCTGTATCGTCCCGCCGGGGGGATCCATGAAAACCATGCGCACCAGTCTAAAGTTTACCTTGAGCGGCCTCTTCGCCCTGCTCCTCCTGGCCGCCACGCTTCAGGGCGGGTTCGCGATCCATCGGATGATCGCACTCGACCGCCAGCTCGCGACGCTGCTCGATCACGCGGTCCTGTCGATGAACGAGGCGCAGGCCATCGAGGCGCTGGTGATCCGGTCGCGGCTCACGCAGTTCCGCTTCATCACCGCGATGGCCGAGACCGAGCGGCAGCTCACCGTCAAGGAGGTCGAGGGGCTGACCCGGGAGCGGAACGCCAAGGTCGAGGCCTATCGGACGCTGATCGCCTCGCCCGACGAGAAGGCCCGGTTCGACGACCTGCTCGCCAAGCTCAAGGTGCAGCACTACGACTGGGAGCGCCTGCGCGGCTTCACGCTCGAGCAGCGCGACCCGGCGATGTCGTATTTCCGCGGAGCGATGAACGGCCATTACGTCGCCGCCGCCGGAGCCGCGCACGCGCTGGCCGAGATGAACATCCAGGCCGGCGACGCGGCCGGGCGCAGCGCCCGCGGGAGCCAGGCTGAGGCGGTCCGCTCGACCGTGATCATGCTGGGCGTCACGCTGCTGATCGCCCTGGGGGCGACGCTCTACAGCTTCGTCGGCGTCTCGCGCCCGATCACCGTCATGACCCAGGCCATGCGCCGGCTGGCGGACGGCGACGTGCAGGCGGAGATCCCCTACGCGGCCCGCCGGGACGAGATCGGCGCCATGTCGGCCACCGTGGCGGTGTTCCGGCGGAACCTGCTGCATACCCGCACCCTCGAGGGCGAGGCGGCACGAGCCCGCGCCGAGTCCGAGACCCAGCGCCGGGAGGCGACGCGGACGCTGGCCGACCGGTTCGAGGGCGCCGTCGGCGGCATCCTCAGCTCGGTGACCGCGGCGGCGACTCGGTTGCAGGCCACCGCCCAGGGCCTGAACGCGACCGCGTCGCAGACCGCCGGCCGGTCGACCGGCACGGCGGCGGCGGCCGAGCAGGCCTCCACCAACGTGACCACGGTGGCGGTGGCGGCCGAGCAACTGGGCTCGACGGTGGACGAGATCGGGCGCCAGGTCGGCGCATCGGCCGATCTGGCCCAGGCCGCCGTCCACGAGGCGGCCGCGACCGCGCAGCTGGTCCAGGCCCTGAGCACGGGGGCGCAGCGGGTCGGGGAAGTCGTGACGCTGATCTCCTCGATCGCCGACCAGACCAACCTGCTGGCCCTGAACGCCACCATCGAGGCCGCGCGGGCCGGGGAGGCGGGGCGCGGCTTCGCGGTCGTCGCCACCGAGGTGAAGGCGCTCGCGGCCCAGACCGCCCGGGCCACCGCCGAGATCGCGGCGCAGATCGGCCGGATCCAGGGCTCGACCGGCGAGGCGGTGCGGGCGATCGACGGCATCGCGGCCCGCATCCGCGACATCAGCGGGATGGCGACCGCGATCGCCGCCGCCGTGGAGGAGCAGGGCGCCGCGACCCAGGAGATCGTCCGCAACGTCACCCAGGCCGCCACCGGAACCGAGGCGGTGACCGCCAACGTCACCGGCGTGGCCGGCGCCGCAGCGGCGACCGGGCAAGCGGCCGGGCAGGTGCTCGATTCGGCCTCCGAGATGGCCCGCCAGGCGGCGCAGCTCGGCGAGGAGGTAGAGCATTTTCTGGCGACGGTGCGCGCGGCTTGAGACGCCGGGTTACCGTTTGCGCCGAGCCCCTTTCCCGGGCGCAGGCAGCGTGAGCGGCCGGCGATCCAGCGGGACGCGACGCGTCCGCGCGCAGCGACATGGCACCCCCTGACGGTCCAGGCGTCCGGGAACCGGGCGCGGTTCATCCGCCAGCGGTGCCGAGGGCCGCCCTCAGAGCTCCCCGGCTTCCGACCACGCCCGCAGGCGCTCCAGCCAGGCGTCGGAGGCCAGCACCGCGAGGCCCGGCAGCAGCGACAGCGGCGTGACCCGCTCGACCCGGTCGCGCTCGCCCATCCGCAGGCCCCCGCGCCGGGCGTAGAGGCGCAGGATGTCGGCGAGCCGGCCCTCTTCCGGGGGCTCGTTGCGGGCGACGGCCCGGATCTTCTCCACGATCTCGTCGGTGGTGCACGCGACGATCCCGTCCGTGCCGGCGCGGTTGTCGCGCAGGCCCTCCTCGTAGAGCAGCCGCAGCGCCAGCAGCACCAGGGTCTCGTCCTTGCGCAGGCGCTCGGAGGCGATGTCGTGCCGGGGTGCGTCGGCGGCGGGGCTCAGCGACACCATCTGGTCGCGGTGCGAGACCGTGAGCGCGTAGCCCAGGCAGGCGAAGTAATCGGTGAAGAACGGCGCGTAGTGCCGGGCCAGCTCGTAGGAGCGGCCGATGCCGGGCGTGTCGGCGTAGATCACCTGACCCTTGAGCATCACCTGGAGGGCGCGGCACAGCTCCTCGGCGTCCGGAGCGCGGGCACCCGGCGGCGGCGGCTCGTCGCCGTCGATGATCGCGCGAAATCCCTCAAGCACCGGCACGCCGCTCCAGCAGGAAATCGGGACAGTCCAGCCAGCCGTTGGCCAGCCGCTCGGGCAGCCGGACCACCGCGTAGCGGTCGCGCAGCCGCGCGTCGAACAGCACCTCGATCTCGCGCAGGCGCTGGAACACCACGAAGTCGTCGACCCCCTCGATCGCGATCTGCGAGCCGCGCAGCGATACGGCCTTGCCGAGCCGCGCCTCGACGAAGGCCGTCATGGTCTCCGGCGTGACGGTGGTGCGGCGGCGGAACTCGGCCTTGGCGGCCGCGAAGGCATCCACCGCAGGGTCGTAGTCGATATCCGGCAGCGGCTCGACGTCGATGGCGCTGCGGCGGGCGCGCGGCGTCTGCAGGTGACCCTGGCCGATCGGCGGCCGGAGCAGCGACACCACCGGCGGCACCTCCGGCGCGACCTCGGCGGCGCCGACGGCGCGCAGCATCCCGGCGACCCGCTCGATCCCCGAAGGGTCCGGCCGGTCCATGGCATGGAGCGCGGCGCCGATCCGCCGTTCCAGGCGCGCCACCACGGCATCGACCGCGTCGAGATGGTTGTCGAGCCCCTCGAACACCGAGAGGATCTGGGCGAGATCGGCCCGGACCGCGCGCTGCGCGGTGTCGAGGTCGGGGCTGCGGCCCTCGCGGATCTGCCCCTCGGCCAGTGCCCGCACCGTGAGGGCGTCGCGCAGCGCCCGCCCGGCCTCGCGGACCACGCTGGCGCGGAACCGGAACGGATTGAACCGGGTGTGCAGCGTCCGGTAGTCGCTGATCAGGTGGCGTTCGACGAAATCCTCGAAGAACAGCCGGAAGGTCTTGGCCCGGTCGGGCTCGCGCAGGATACGCTCCTCGACCTTGCGCATGCCGGCGGCGAGTCCGCGGACATGGGCCAGGAACGCGGCGGACGCCCGGGCGGCGTTGGACAGGGCCTCGGAGCGGTTGGCCGGATCGGAGACGGCGCTCTCCAGGCCGCCCAGCACCTCCAGCACCGCGCCGCCATACGAGCGGGTCTCGCCCCGCTCCAGGCGCGACAGCTCCTCGAGCAGGAGGCGTGCCTCCGGGTCGAACTCGGCCACCGGGACGTAGCGCTCGCGGCGCTCGAGCAGCCAGCCGGTCTCCAGGAGGCGCCGGTAGAGGGCGTTGCGGCGTTCGGCCGGATCCGCGGAGATCGGCTCGTCGCCCAGGATCTCGGGGTCGCTCCAGCCGGCGGCGAAATCGCCGATCTCGGCGAGCAGCTCGGCCTTGCGCACCGGCTCCGCCCCGAGGACGCGCCGGTGCAGGTGCAGCAGCAGGGCCGCGTTGAAGCCCCGGCTCGGCGAGGCCAGCGGCTTGAACAGCTCGTCGGGCAGCTGCGCGAACAGCATTGTCTCGGAGTCTCGCGCTCGCGCAGCGGTCAGACTACTTCGCGCCGAGGAGTTCGACGTCGAAGATCAGCGTGGCGTTCGGCGGGATCACGCCGCCGGCGCCCCGGGCGCCGTAGCCCAGCTCCGGCGGGATGATCAGGGTGCGCTTGCCCCCGGTCTTCATGGTGGCGACGCCGAGATCCCAGCCCTTGATCACCTGGCCGGCGCCCAGCGGGAAGCTGAAGGGCTGGTTGCGGTCGCGGGAGGAATCGAACTTCTTGCCCTTCTTGCCACCCTCGTCGAGCCAGCCCGTGTACTGCACGGTGACCTGCTGGCCGGCCTTCGGCTCGGGCCCGGTGCCCACCACTTCATCCTGGTACTTCAGGCCCGAGGGCAGGGTGACGATCTCGGCATTCGCGGCTGCTGTCATGGCGATGAACGCGGCTCCGGCAATGAGGGACAGGCGAGGCATGGTATCTCCCTGGAGCCGGCGCCGTCCGCGCCGGCCGTCGGGGGGCCTTCTATCGACTCGAGCCGGTCCAGGCCAGGGAGGCGCGCGATCCGACGGATCGGGGTTCGGACGTGCGACGGGCGCGCCGTCCTGCGGCGGGTCGTCGGAGCGAAACCCGACAGCTTGGCTCCGCCCGGTGTCGGGTCAGGCGGCGATGTCGGCGGACGCGGTTTTCATGAGATCCACGATGAGGTTGTAGGTTTCGGTCCAAGCGTCCCGAACCTCCGGCGTGAAGGCCGGGCCGAGCCCCTGCTCCAAGGTCCAGAGCAGGGCGGCGCCGACCGGCGCGAAATGGTCGTTCCTCGTGCCGTAACCCACGTGACGCTGGCCGAGTTCCTGGACCCTGGCCGTCAGAGTCGCCGGCTGATCCAGATTGGCGACCGCGAGCCCGAGCATCGTCATCAGCTTCTTCTTCTGCGGGGCCATGTCGTCCGGAAACATGGAGCGGACCTGCGGGGCGATCTCGAACAGGCGTCCGTAGAACAGGTCGGCCGCCGTACCGGCGATCGGCCGGACCTTCTCGAAGCTGTCCCGCACGAGCTGGATCTGACGCGGCGCCATCGCGTAGACCGTACGCACGTTCATCAGGAAGCGGGTCACTTCCGCGGTGAGCTGCTCGGACTGGCGCGACAGGACCGAGGCCGACCCCAGGACCTGGTTCGCCGCCCGCCCGGCCTGCTCCACCGCCCCCGCCACGCCGACGATGTTGCTGGTCACCGCACCGGTGCCGGTCGCCGCCTGCCCGACATTGCGGACGATCTCCTGGGTGGCGGCGCCCTGCTCCTCAACCGCGGCGGCGATACTGGTCGACACGGCGCTGATTTCCTGGATCCGTCCGGTGATCGCGCCGATCGCCGAGACCGCCTGGCCCGTCGAGGTCTGGACGCGTGCGATCTGCCCGGAGATCTCCTCGGTGGCCTTGGCGGTCTGCTCGGCCAGCGCCTTCACTTCGGCGGCGACGACCGCGAAGCCGCGCCCGGCCTCACCCGCGCGCGCCGCCTCGATCGTCGCATTGAGCGCCAGCAGGTTCGTCTGGGCGGCGATGGACGAGATCAGCCCGACCACGTCGCCGATCCGCGCCACGGCGCTGCTCAACTCTTGTACCAGCGCCCCGGTCCGATCGGTCTCGCCCACCGCGCCCTGCGCGAGCTTGGCCGATCCATCGACCTGCCGGCCGATCTCCTCGACCGAGGTTCCCAGTTCCTCGGCGGCGGCCGCCACCGTGTTGACGTTGCTGGCGGCCTCCTCGGCTGCGGAGGCGACTGTGACGGCCTGGCCAGCCGTCCGATCGACCGTTGCGGTCAGGGTTTGTGCGGTGGCTTGCAGGTCCGTGGCGGAGACCGACACCTGTTTGATGATGCCGCCGACCGCGGTCTCGAACGACTCGGCCAAAGCCCGCATGCCGTCACGACGCTGCACCTCGGCGGACAACCGTTCCCGCACGGTCTCGGCCTCAAGCGCGCGGGTGCGGATCAGGTTGTCCTTGAACACCTGCACCGTCCGCGCCATCGCGCCCACCTCGGTGTTGCGGTCGCGCAGCGGCACCTCGACCGACGCGTCGCCGTCGGCCAGGGCCTGCATGGTCCCGGTCATCGTCCGGATCGGACGCAGCACCAAGCGGAACAGGGCGACCAGGCCGAGGGCGACGAGCAGCCCGGAGACCAGCAGCGCCGCCACGTTGCGCACCAGGACGCTGCGTGCATCCTGGGCCAGGGTCTCGGCGCGCGCGATCATCTCGTCGAGGGCGGCGTAGGCGAGGTCCACGAAGGTGGCCTGTTCCGGGGTGTCGAGCTTGCGCGCCTGCTGGAGCGTGATCCCCGGCGGCTGAGCTTGCGCCAAAGCTGTCGAGACCGCCATGCGCCGGTCGAGGGGCGCGCCCTCGAAATTGTTGGTGCGGGCCTTGTCGAAGGCCGCCCGGACGGTGCCCGAGAGGGTCGCCGACGTCTCCGCGGCGAGCTTCCACGTGGCGTCGAGCCGCCCCCGCTCCTCGGCGGCGGCGACAGTCTCGGCGGGCGACCAGGGCGTCCCGGCCGACAGGGATGTCTGGATCCGCAGCGCGATGGCGCCGAGCGCCATGCGGGTCGCCCAGGCCGAGCGCTTGAGGGCGAGATCGCGCTCCAGGACGGTATCGGAGCGCGGGATCGCGGCATCGACCGCATCCGTCGTCGCCGTCAGGGTGTCGAGCATGGCGAGGAAGGCCGTCTGCGCCTCCGCGGTGACGGAGGCGTCACGCTGGGCCTTCGACACCTTCAGGGCGTCATCCACCCGGGGGCGGAGGCGCTCGACACGCTCGCGGGACGCCTGAAGCTGACCGAGCGTCGCCCGGACGGAGGGCAGATCCAGGTCGCCCACCAGTGTCGTCGCGGCGGCGATGCCGGCGACCGCCCGCTGCCGCTCCGTGTAGAGCCCGGACAGGGTCTCGGCATCCATCGGCTGGCCGGCGGCCAGGAACTGCAGGGTGGCGCCCCGCTCCAGCCGCGTCGCGTACAGGGTCTGGAGCAGCGCGCGGCTCGCCCGCACGAGCGAGATACCCGCCTCGGCCTGGACAGCAGAAGCACGGGCTCCGATCAGCGCGGACGTTGCATAGGTGAAGATAATCAGACCCAAGACGAAGAGCACCACGCTCATCGTCATTCGGATCGAAATATTTTGCAGGCGGATCATCGCACAACTCCCGAAGCCCGGCGGTTGCGAGGTCATGTCTTACACCGCATCATTTGTCGAATGTTATGACAACGAGTCTGTTTGACCTCTCTCCAACCGATGTCGCGGGCTGACAATCGATACTCGAACTCATTCGTATCGGAACTGCATCCGTCGGAAAATTTTGGCGCCTTCGTTTCAATTGAAAGCTGTTTAACGGTGTATTTACGCTCGCAATCGCGCGGGTCACTGGTCATCGCGCCGGGGTGGGGCGTTTCGACCACGGCTCCGGGCCGGGCGCGATGACGGCGCGCGGCACGCCCCCCCCCCAGAGCCGCGCGGGCGACGAAGTCCGCGCAGGGCGTGCCGAGGGCTCACTCCCTCGTGTGGGGG